>JBFLYE010000201.1 GCA_040756715.1 bacterium | reverse complement strand
TCTTCTATTTTCTTTATCGTCTAAATAAACCATTTTCTTTAATTTTTTCTTAAAAAAGAGCAAAATTTAAAAATTTGCCAAAGTTGACTACCTTAAAACAAAAAGGATATAATTTTTTGAATTCTAAATTTTGAATTTTGGATTGAAGGTTTAAGTTTTATAAAATTTTTCCCCTTTTAATTCAAAATTCATAATTTTATAAAAGAGGGTTGTAAAATGAAGGAAGTTAAAGTAGATGTTCATATACCAAAGAATTCCTATTTAGGAATGAAGGTAATGGGGCTTTCAACCAAAGAAATGATAGCTCGGGAGTTAAAAGAGGCAACCGCCATAGATCTCTTTAAAAAGAAGGTTTTTTCTCTTGGAAAGGCAGCAGAATTAGCAGGAATGTGTCAGGCTGATTTTAGAGAACTATTGCGGAAAAATGGGATACCTGCATTTGATTATACCCGAGAACACTGGGAGCAGGATAAAAAATCTATAGATAAATACATAGGGATTTTAAAATAGTGAAGGTAGTATCCAATGCTTCACCCCTTATAGCCTTAAGTATGATTGACCAATTTGGGATTTTAAAAGAGCTTTTTGGCAAAATCTATATTCCAGAAGCTGTTTTTCAAGATATAGTAGTGAAGGGAAAAGACAAACCTGGCTCTGATGAAACCAAAAATGCCATTACTAACAGATGAATAGAGAGATTGTTTGTAAAAGATAGATTAGCAGTTATGGGTATGCTAAGTAGTCTGGATGAAGGAGAGGCAGAGTCTATAGTTCTTGCTAATGAAATTGAAGCTGACTATATCTTACTTGATGAAGAAAAGGGAAGAGAGATAGCTATAGTATCTTCCATTACTTAGTGCAAAAATAGATAGGGTTGTGTTTATCTGTTAAAAATTCATCCACCTTTTAAGAAATTTTGAATTCTAAATTTTGAATTTTGAATTGAAGGTTTAAGTTTTATAAAATTTTTTCCCTTTTAATTCAAAATTCAACATTCAAAATTCATAATTTTATAAAGTTTTCCTTAAGATTATCTAAACACATACATTTTGTAAAGCGTTATGGAATTAACTATAACTCAATGGGGTTTAATATTATGGGTACAATAGGCATCCTCTCCCTTACCAAAAAGAGAGGCTTTCCCATAGATTTAAGGATGAAATTAGATGAGTTAAAAGCAAATGATTTTAGAATTAGTAAAAGTCTTTATGAGGAGATAATAAAAGAAAGTGAGTGCTAATAAGATAGGTCAAAAAGCTCGATTTGTCTCTGAAGAGATAGAAAGATTTGATGAATATGTTGAAGATACAATTCATTTGTATAAAGAAACTATAGATGGGCCAAAACTGCGTATAACATGGCATAAAAGATTGATACCCAAACCCTTTGGGCTTCTTTTGCAAAAGAAAGAGGAAGTGAAATATCCTTAAGATAAACCCTTTGCCAAATAAGGGTTAAATTACATATCATAATAGCATGAAACTCGGTATTGACATTGGCTCAATAAGCTTAAAAATAGCCCTTTTGGATGAGAATGATAACATCCTTGAGGATTATTACATTAGGCATAAGGGAAATCCTTTGCCTTTATTGCTTGAAAAGATAGAGAGCCTTCCCGATGATATATTGGTTGGCTGGACAGGAACAGGGACAAGGGGAATCTGCGAATTTTTTGGGACATCTCCCGTAAATGAGGTAATTGTTCAGGCATCTGCAACCTCTAAATTAAACAAGGAAATAAGGACGATAATAGAAATCGGAGGAAGTGACTCAAAGCTGATTAACCTTTCTAATGATGGCTCAATCCTAGATTTCTCAACCAATACGATCTGTGCGGCAGGTTGTGGCTCATTTTTAGACCAGCAGGCTTCAAGGATGCATCTTAGCATTGAGGAATTTTCAGAAGCTTCCCTAAAATCAGAAAAACCTCCACGCATTGCCGGAAGGTGCTCGGTATTTGCCAAGACCGATATGATTCACCTCCAGCAAGAAGCCACGCCAATTGAGGATATTATTGCTGGCTTATGCTTTGCCTTTGCCAGGAATTTTAAATCTGTGATTGGAAAGGGGAAAAACATAAATCCGCCTGTTTCATTTCAGGGCGGGGTTGCGGCAAATAAGGGAATGCAAAGGGCATTTAAAGAGGTATTAGGGATTGAGATTATTATTCCAGAGCATTTTGCCACAATGGGGGCAATTGGTGCAGCCCTTTTGGCAAAGAATAAGATAGAGCTTAAAAGATTAAAAGATTTTAAGATTGAAGAGGAAAAAATTGGTCTTGAACCCTTAAGCCTCATTGCTCCCATTTCCGAATACAAAGACAAAATAAAAACCTATCTACGACTCCCGACTTCCGACTCCCGACTCCCGACTTATATTGGCATAGACATCGGATCTGTCTCAACCAATGTTGTGGCAATTGACGAAGACAAAAGGGTTTTAGCAAGAAGGTATCTACCTACAGCAAGTAGACCAATTGAAGCGGTATGCCAAGGCCTGGATGAGATTGGAAAAGAAATTGGTGAATTTGTTGAGGTTTGTGGCTGTGGGACAACCGGCTCAGGAAGGTATATGATTGCCGATTTTGTGGGAGGCGATATTGTAAAGAATGAGATAACCGCTCAGGCAAGGGCAGCCTATGATATAGACCCAAGCGTAGATACAATCTTTGAGATAGGTGGTCAGGATTCAAAGTATATATCCTTAGAAAATGGTTGTATCGTTGATTTTGAGATGAATAAGGTCTGTGCGGCAGGAACTGGCTCATTCTTGGAGGAGCAGGCAGAGAGGCTTGGCATAAACATAAAAGAGGAATTTGCCAATCTGGCATTTCAATCAGAGCAACCCCTTGCTTTAGGGGAGCGATGCACGGTATTTATGGAGACAGACATTGTTTCCCACCAGCAAAAGCAGGCAGAGAAAAAGGACATTGTAGCTGGGCTTGCCTATTCCATTGTCCACAATTACCTAAACAGGGTTGTCGGTGAAAAAAAGGTAGGAAATAAAATATTCTTTCAAGGTGGAACAGCAGCTAACCTTGCGGTTATTGCTGCCTTTGAAAAGGTCTGTGGAAAGAGAATTTTTGTTCCCGAAAACCATGATGTCACTGGCGCAATCGGCGTTGCCATAATTGCTAAAGAAAGCAATATAGAAAAAACAAGATTTAAGGGGTTTGACTTAAAAAATAGAAAATATGAGCTTTCCTCCTTTGAATGCAAGGGGTGTCCAAATTCCTGCGAGATAAAAAAGGTCAAGTTAGAAGGCGAAGAACCTTTATTTTATGGGGCAAGGTGTGAGAAATATGAAAAAAGGGGTCAAGGGTCAAGGGTCAAGGGTCAAGGGTCAGAACTACCTGATTTGTTTGAGGAGAGGGAAAACCTGCTTTTAAATATTTATAAAAAAGAGGGGGGTGGCAAAAAGATTGGGATTCCCAGGGCATTGTTTTTCTATGAATTCTTTCCCTTCTTTAAGGCATTCTTTAGCGAATTGGGATTTAATGTTATCTTTTCCGAAAAGACAAATAAGACCATTATTCATAAGGGCGTTGAAGGCGTTTCAGTAGATACCTGCTTTCCCATAAAGCTTACCCACGGTCATATCTTAAGCCTCCTTGAAGCTGGGGTTGATTATCTATTTCTTCCCTCCATTATAAACCTTAAACAAACATCTCCCTATTTCTCAGAATCCTACCATTGCCCCTATGTCCAATCCATTCCCTATACAGTTGCCTCAACGATGAATTTCAAGGAGCATAGGGTTAATCTCCTTCAGCCAGTTATCAGGATGCGCTATGAGAAAAAGGGTCTTCTAAAGCCATTGCTTGAAATGGGAAGGGCATTGGGGATTGCACCAGAAAGGGTAAAGAAGGCATTGAATATTGCCTATAATGTCCAAAGCGAATTTAGAAAAAGGATAGAAGAAAGGGGAAAAGAGATATTATCATCATTAGACAATCGCTCAATTGTTCTAATTGCCCGCTCATACAATGGAAATGATTGTGGGCTAAACTTAGAGCTTCCCAGAAAATTAAGGGATTTGGGGGTCTTAAGTATACCAATGGATTTTCTTCCTTTAGATACCGTGGATACATCAGTTGATTGGCCAAATATGTATTGGAGGTCAGGTCAACAGATATTAGCCGCCTGTGAATTGGTAAGAAAAGATGAGCGGCTATTTCCTATTTACCTTACCAACTATGGCTGTGGACCCGATTCCTTTATTGTCTCATTCTTTAAGGAAAAGATGGAGGAAAAGCCACATTTAATTATTGAGGTTGATGAGCATTCGGCTGATGTTGGGGCAATTACAAGGTGCGAGGCATTCCTTGATTCCATTGAAAATGCAAGGAAAAAGAAGATAGAAGAGGAAAGAAGGATAAAGACATTAACCATTGAGAAAAAAACAAAGCGAAAAATCATCATCCCCTATATGTCAGACCATGCCTATGCCCTAGAGGCAGCATTTAAGGCTTGTGGTGTAAATGCAGAGGTTATGCCAGAGTCAGATATAGAAACCTTATATTGGGGAAGGAAATATACGCTTGGTAGAGAATGCTATCCGGCGATTGTTACCACCGGGGATATGGTAAAATTCACCAAGCGAGCTGATTTTAATCCAAAGGAGTCTGCATTCTTTATGGGAGGCTCATCTGGTCCCTGCAGATTTGGGCAATATTCCATGCTTCAGAGGTTTGTCTTGGATTCTTTGGGCTATAAGGATGTTCCTATCTATGCTCCAAACCAGGCAAAGAACTTTTTTAAGGACTTAAGCTTGGTTGGTAAGGATTTTGAGCCGCTTGCCTGGGCAGGGATTGTGGCAATTGATATATTGGAAAAAGCCCTTTATGAGACGCGGCCTTATGAGAAGGAAAAAGGGATAACTGAGGGGGTTTATAAAGAGTATGTAAAAAAGGTTTGTGAAGCAATCAAGCAAAAGAAAGACCTTTTGCCAGTAATGAAAGAAGCAAAAGAGGCATTCTCAAAGATTCCGGTTTATCCGAAAGATAAGCCAGTGATTGGTCTGGTAGGTGAATTCTTTGTCCGGGCAAACAAATTTTCCAATGAAAATGTTATCAAAAAGGTTGAGGCATTGGGAGGAGAGGTATGGTCAGCTCCGGTTAATGAATGGTTTTTATACAGGAATTTTAGAAGGAATATGCATTCATTACTAACCAATGATTATGCTTGTTTTATCAAAACCTCGATAAAGAACCTCTATCAAGTAAAACAAGAGGCAAGGCTTTCTTATCCTTGGCATCATTTTCTAAGGGGAATCGGCGAACCATCAACCTCTGAGATATTAGAATTTGCCAGGCCCTATCTTCACCATTCCTTTGAGGGAGAGGCAATTATGAGCATTGGAAAAGCTGTAGACTTTGTAAAGAAGGGGCTTTGCGGGATAATCAACACCATACCCTTTACCTGTATGCCAGGAACCATTGCAACGGCAATATTAAAATCTGTCTCAGAAGACAACAAGGGCTTGCCTATATTAACCATTGCCTATGATGGACTTTCCTCAGCCAACACCGATATGCGCCTTGAAGCATTCATCCATCAAGCAAAACAATATGGAAAGAGATAGATTTTCTTTAGAGCTTGAAAATATTGTAGGGCAACTCATAGAAAAATATAACCCTCTAAAGATTATCCTTTTCGGCTCTTTGGTAAGGGATGAAGAACCAAGGGACATTGACCTTTTTATTGTTAAAGAAAATCCTCCTCATATAGGTAGAGAACGTATCTATGAGCTTGATAGGTTAATCAAGTATAAAATTGCTACGGATTTTATTGTTTATACCCCAAAGGAGGTAGCCGAGAGGCTAAAATTGAAAGACCCTTTTATAAAAGGTATTCTTGAAGAAGGGAAGGTTCTTTATGAAAAATAAAATAGTAGAAGAATGGATAGAAAAGGCTGATGAGGATTTTGGCTTTGCCTCTATAAGCCTTAAAGATACAGACTATTTTTCTCAGGTTTGCTTTCATTTCCAACAATCGGCTGAAAAATATCTCAAAGCCTTTATAATTGCTCATCAATTAGAATTTAGAGCCATTCACAATCTTTTGGAATTATTAGAAATATGTAGAGAAAAAGAAGAAATAACAGAAGAAATAGAGGAGGCTTGTCGTTATCTTAATCAGTTTTATATTGATACCCGTTATCCTGTCCATTGGCCTAGCCATTATGATAAAGAAACGGCTATTAAGGCAAAGGATATGACAGAAGAAATAAGGGAATGGGTAAAGGATTGTTTAAAGGGAATGAGCAGGTAAAATTTTCTTTG
The DNA here is from genome assembly GCA_040756715.1 of bacterium. NCBI lineage: Bacteria > bacterium. The sequence continues at coordinate 315 of JBFLYE010000201.1, read as the reverse complement.
CATCCAGAAAGTAATAATTTTAGAAAAATAAGGAAGCATTAGAATATGTTTTGTCCAGAGTGTGGCACAAAGAATGAAGAAGGGGCAAGGTTTTGTGAGGGGTGTGGAGTTGTGTCCGCTGGATGGCTCATTTTTGCCCGAATAGGTAGAAATTTTTCCTTGCAAAAATTTTTAAAGAAGGGGTATAATTATTATAGTTAATTCCATAACGCTTTACAAAATGTATGTGTTTAGATAATCTTAAGGAAAACTTTATAAAATTATGAATTTTGAATGTTGAATTTTGAATTAAAAGGGAAAAAATTTTATAAAACT
>JBFLYE010000200.1 GCA_040756715.1 bacterium | reverse complement strand
ATATAAAAAATTCATTTTTATATTTTATAAAATTATTTGAATTATTGCTATTTGATTTTATTTAATATAAAATAGAGGTTATGCAAATTTTGTTTTTCCTTTTATTTGCTACTTTAATTCATCCAAAGGATATAAGGGAAATAAGGGCGCAGGAGTTTGTAAAGGAGGGATTCTGGTCATATCAAAGGGGAGATTTTAAGGAAGCCATTTCCCTTTACAAAAAGGCATTAGAAATTAAACCCGATTTTACTTTAGGTTGGTATTGGTATGGAAATAGCCTGTTTAGATATGGGATGAATGATTTGGCAAAGGAATCCTACAAGATGTATTTAAGGCTTTGTGATGACCCCTATACAAAGGATAAGATTGAAAGATATTGGGGGAAGGGAAAGGATGAATACGCCAAAATTTTTACCATAAAAGGGGATATACAAGATGAAGGAAGGTTTTTCTCAGCCTCCGGGATATATGTTGATAATGCTGATAATTTATATGTAGCAGGCTTTGGAAATGATACCATTCTTAAGCTCTCTCCCTTTGGAAGGCTTCTTTTAAGAATATCAGTTAAAAATCCCTATGGTGTTTGTGTAGATAAGGATGGAAATATCTATGCAACATCCTATTCAAATAATTGTGTTTTAAAATTCTCTCCTTCTGGTAAGCCCCTTTTAAAATTTGGGAAAAAAGGAAGAAAGGATGGTGAATTTATTGGTTGCAAAGGAATAAGCGTAGATAGCTCTGGATATATCTATGTGGTTGATAGCCAAAGGATGCAGAAGTTTTCAGCCACGGCTACATTTATATCCAAAATAGATGACCTCTATCTTCCCAACAACCTTGCTATTGATAAGGATGGAAATATCTTTATCTCTGATCGCTTAAATGTTAAAATATTTGATTCCTCAGGAAATCTCACTAATTCTATCCCTATTAAGCCAAAATGGGTATCTATTCATAATAACAACATTTATATCCTAACCAAGGATGGGATTTCTATCTATTCAAAAGAGGGGAAAATTATAAAAAAAATAAACACAGATTTTGCAGGTGAAGGCCTGGCTCTTAATAAATTTGGGTTTATCTACATATCTTGCCCAACTTCCTCAACCATTCCTGTTTTTTTCAATCTTTCTAATTTGCCCAAGATCCTTGTTAATAGAATAGACCTTGCAAATTACCCGATGGTTCTTTTTTCAATTACCCTGAAGAAAGACAAACAGGAGATTTCGGGGCTTTTTGATAATAATTTTAGAATCCAAGAGGAAAACAGGGCTATATATCCATTAGGCGTTGATGAGATATTGAAAGAACAGGAAAACCTTGGTATTGCCTTTGTAATTGAGGATTCAAAATACATAAATCAAAAAAATGTAAAGAACATTTTGCTTTCCTCTGTTTCCCAATTTAAGGATGGATTACAAGGTGCATCAATTATTCCTTTCTCAAATACATCAAATGTCTTTTTAGATTTTACCCTTAATAAGACACAAATAAAGGATGCAATTGAATCTTTAAGTTTTAAGAAAGATGCTAATGAAGATGCCCTTCTTTCTTCATTAAATAAGGGAATAGATAGCACTGTTTCCCTTTTAAGCAAAAGGGCTGTTGTTGTAATTACATCCTTAAGCCTTAAGAAAGAGACACAGGAAATAAAAAGATTAAAGAATTATGCAAAAAACAATGCAATTCCTATATTTGTTATTGATTATAAGAAAGATAAAGACCCTATTTTAGAAAAAATAGCAAAGGAAACAGATGGAAAATATTTGCTTTCAAGGAATTCAAAGGAGCTTAATGACCTTTATGCTTTTCTCAGAGAAAGCCTTTCCTCCCAAGCACAATATATTCTCTATTACCGCTCTCCAAATGCAAGCCTTAAATGGAGCAATGAATGGATAGAGGCAATCCTTGAGGTAGGAGAGGGAAAATTTGGCTTAAAAGAAAAGATTTCCTATTTAATCCCAGATTTTGGTGGAGCAAATAGCTCTTTGGGAAGGGCCCTTATAGAAAAGAAGCTCTATCTTGAACAGAGCGAAAGGATAAAGGAATACAAGAAGAAAAAAGAAAGCGAGAGAAAGAAGATAAAGGAGATGTTAGAGGCTGAAAAGGCAAAGCATGAACCTACTTCCCATAAAGAAGAGAAGAAAGAGGAAGTAGAAGAAAAAGAGGGAGAGGAAGAAAAAGGAGGACATGGGGGACATTAGAATCTACATCAAAATTTAACATTTCTCTTTCATTTTACAATTTGCAATTTAAACAGGTACAAAATTTATTTTTTATTCTCTAGAGGAAAATATGGTGTTTAAATCTATTTTTAAATCTTCAAAGATGTCCACTTTTATCCTCTCTTGTTTTTTATATTCTTCAGGCTCTCCATACTTATCCTGTTTAAGTTTAAATATAACCACCTCCTCTGTGGCTGGGTCAAATATCCAATATTGTTTGACTTTATGCCTTTCATATAGATGATATTTGGTGATAAGGTCTTTTTTGGCAGTGTAGGGAGATAAGATTTCTATAATGATATCCGGAGCACCGATACATCCACGATCATCAAGTTTATTCCGCTCACAAACAACCACAATATCTGGTTGAACCACGGTTTCTATCTCTTCTTCTGCCTCATCAGCCTTGGGCAATCGGACATCAAAAGGGGCAAGATACACCTCACAGGGCTTGTTTTTTAAATAATTATGGAATTCAGTAAATATATTACCCACTACCTCCTGATGCCTTCTTGAAGGAGAGGGGCTCATATCATAAGCTACCCCATCTATCAGTTCCCACCGTTCTTCATCTGACCATTTCAGATAATCTCCATAGGTGAATCGTTCTTTTGTTTTTCTTGCCAGAAGAGCCATAAATAATACCTCCTTTTAGAATTTATCTCACCCTTTCATTACTAAATAAATATACCATTGGAATAATCCTCTGTCAACAGGATTTCTCAAGCTGATGGAATAATCCATTAGAGGAAAATCCATCCAGGCTTATGGCAGAGCATCTACAGATGGAAAGGCAAGAGCCACAGCCATGGCATAGGGCAGGGTTTATTTTTGCAGTTATCCTTCCTTTTATCTCTTCCTTTTCAATGGCAGAATAGGCACAGACATCTAAACAAGCAAAGCAACCTTTACAAAGCTCTTTATTTACCCTTGCAATCATTGGTTCTATCTCAAGGAAATCCTTTGAAACAAGGGAGATTGCTTTAGAAGATGCTGCCCCGGCAGATTGCACACAATCGGGAATATCCTTTGGGAATTGGCAAGAACCAGCTAGAAATATGCCTCCGCTGGTTGTTTCAGAGGGTGCTAGCTTTGGATGGAGCTCGGCAAAGAAGCCATATTCATCATAGGGTATTTTTAAAATTTGGGCTAGATTTTTGGAATCAGCTTGGGCAATAGCACCGTTTGCCAAAACAACCATATCAGCTTCAATCTCCAATGGAATCCCTGCCAATGTATCCGCACCCTTTAAAACAAGCCTATCCTTTTTTTGATAAATCTTAGATACCCTTCCCCTGATATATGAAATGCCATATTTTATCCTTGCCTTCTCTACAAACTCCTCATATCCCTTGCCAGCTGCCCTTATATCAATATAAAAAACATAGGCCTTGCAATCGGGAATATGCTCCTTTAATAAAATTGCCTGCTTTGCCGTGTACATACAGCAAAACCTTCCGCAATATGAAATGCCTTTTGCCTCATCCCTGCAGCCAATACACTGAATAAAACAAACGCTTTTTGGCTCTTTCCCATCTGATGGCCTTTTTATGTGTCCTTTTGTAGGACCAGATGCATTTATAAGCCTTTCAAAGGAGAGGGAGGAGAGAACATCCTTAAACCTTCCTTCTCCATATTCTCCATAGGCTTTGTGGTCAAACAAGGAAAACCCTGTTGCCACAATGATTGCTCCTACATCCTCTGTGATTATCTCATCTTCCTGAGAATAGTTAATTGCATCTCTATCACAGGCTTTTTTACACAAGCCACACCTTTTCTTTGTGAAATATAGACAATTTTCTCGATCAATTACAGGAATTCTTGGGACAGCCTGTGGGAATGGGATGTATATTGCACCCCTTGTGCTTAATCCCATATTAAATTCTGAGGGAATCTTTAGCGGGCATTTTTCAAGGCAACCACCACAGCCGGTGCATTTGCTTTCATCAATTGATCTTGCTCTTTTTCTTATTTTAACCTTAAAGTTTCCCATAAAGCCAGAGACTTCTTCAATTTCAGAATATGTATAAATTTTGAGATTATTCATCCTTGAGACCTCAACCATCTTTGGGGTTAGAATACAGGCAGAGCAATCAAGGGTTGGAAATGTCTTGTCAAGCTGAGCCATCTTTCCTCCAATTGTGGATGTTCTTTCTACAATTATTGTAGAAATTCCAGCATTTCCTAAATCCAAGGCTGCTTGAATTCCTGCAATTCCACCGCCAATAACCAATACCCTTTTGCAAACATCGGCTCTTAATTTACTTAAGGGAATATTTCTCTTTGCCTTTGCACAAGCCATTTGGACAAGCTCAATTGCCTTTTTTGTTGCTTTTTCCTTATCTGTATGAACCCAAGAGCATTGCTCCCTGATATTCGCCATTTCAAGAAGATATGGATTAAGACCTGCCTCTTTAATACAATTCCTAAATGTCTCCTCATGCATCCTGGGAGAGCAGGCAGCAACCACAACCCTGGAAAGCTTATAATCCCTTATTGCCCCTTTTATTAAGGCTTGTCCAGGTAAGGAGCACATATATTGATAATCCCTTGTATAAACAACCCCTGGGATTTTGAGCAATTCGCTTGCTACCGAAGGACAATCAACCACCCCAGAAATATTTACCCCGCAATGACAAACAAATACACCAATCCTTGCCATTTTTTAAATAAAAAGTTTAAAATAAATTGATGTTTTTGGCAATAATTATTTTTTTGTGATTGCTTTTTCAAAAAGATTAACATTGGCACAAAGGGGCAAAGGCACAAAGAAAGCAAGTAATAAATAAACTCTCTCGCCTTAAGTGCCTATTTCCCAATTTTATTCTCACCAAAGCTAAACACATACAAAATTTTTGACAATAGGGAAAGATTTTGGTAAAATATTCCCATAATAGGCAAAGAGAAAAAAGGGGACGGTTCTATTTAATGGAATAAATTATGTAAGAATCTAAGACCTGATGAATAAGGGGAATTGCCCTGCCAAAGATTGACACTACAGACTTTTTGTGATAAAATATAGAAAAGCTTTATCATTTATTTCTCAAATCCCAAGGGAAGATAGATGTATTACAGCTATCACTATGATGGAACTTATTTTTGGATCTCGGAAGAAAATAGAGATTCAAAAGCTCAAGGCGGAGTAAAAGTTGAAAGTGAAAGGAGAAGAATAGATGACAATAGAAAAAAAGGATGTTCGCTGGAAACAGCGGTTTCAGAATTTTGAAAAGGCATATTTACTAATAGAACGGACAGTGGCAATAAAGAATCCCTCTGAAGCAGAAAAAGGGGGACTAATCCAGTTTTATGAAATGTCCTTTGAGCTTGCCTGGAAATTGATGAAAGATTATCTATCGGAGCAAGGTTGGAATGTTCAGACACCCAGAGAAGCCATAAAACAGGCTTTTCAATCAGGTCTAATTGAGGATGGGCAGATCTGGATTGAGGCGTTAGAAGATAGAAATCTGACTACTCATACATACGATGAAAGCACAGCTGACAAGGTTGTTTCAACTATTAAAAAGGCATATTTTCCTATGTTGCAACAATTGTATAATCATCTAAAGCCTGAGGTAGAATTATGAATAACGAATTAAAAGAGCGTGATCTGGAAAATATTATCAAAGCATTAGAGAGATTTTCTCAGATTGAACAGGCGGTTATATTTGGTTCACGCGCCAAAGGAAGCCATAAAAAAGGGTCTGATGTTGATCTGGCCATAAAAGGGAAGGATATTAGCGACGAAACAGTCAAGCATCTAAGCTTCACGCTTAACGAAGAAATTCCCTTACCATATTTTTTTGATGTGGTTCATTACGAAAGCATAAATAACCCTGATTTGATTGAACATATCAACCGTGTGGGGAAAATTATTTATAAAGGAGCAGATTCACAAACCCGAATTAGGAATAATCCTATACAATCTCAAGATTTTATTGCTAATTTAAGATTTAGAACAAGCCCTGGTTAAGGATGGCATTATCAGCCAGGATGGCTTAGAAAAAGCTAAAGAAGAAGCAAAGCAAAGAGTCGTTAGTGAGAGCCCTTGTCTCTACAGGTTTAGTGAGTGAAGAGAAGATGATGGGCTTCTTGAGCTTAAAGCTGGGCATAACCAAGATTAACCTTTCTAAGGTAGTAGGGATTGATTCCAGTGTAGTTGAGGCAATCCCGGAATCCTTAGCACAAGCCCATCTTATCTTTCCTATTGCGAGAAGAAAGGATAGCCTCACCTTGGCGGTGGCTGATCCATTAGACACCTTAGGTATAGAAAAGATAAAGGCAATGGGCTATGAGGTGAAGCTAGTCCTTGCCTCAGAGAGGGAGATTAGAAGGGCGATTGGGAGGTATTATGGAAAAGGGGCAATTGTAGAGGGCATCCTAAAGGAGGCAAAGCCCACATTAGAGAGAGAAGAGGAGGTAACTGAACTAGAGGTTGGAAAGGAGGAAGTTCCCGCTATCAACCTGGTTAATCATATGTTGATTGAAGCCATCAAGATGGGTGCCTCTGATATTCATATTGAGCCATTTGAGGAGAGTATCTGGATTCGCTATCGGATTGATGGGGTTCTTCATAAGGTCTCTTCAGCAGGTAAACACCTTCAGAGGGGGTATTGTCTCTCGGGTAAAGATTATGTCAGGTATGGATATCACGGAAAGGCGGTTGCCGCAAGATGGACGAGCCAAAGTGAAAATAGGGGGTTATGAGGTAGACCTGCGTATTTCAGTAACCCCGACTGTCTTTGGAGAGAAGATAGTGATGAGAATTTTAGACCCTAGGGGTCTATGCCTGGATCTTAATCTCCTCTTTGATCCAGAAACCCTTGCAATTTATCGCAATTATATCTGTAAGCCCCAGGGATTTATCTTAATCAGCGGACCTACAGGGAGTGGAAAGACAACCACCCTTTACTCCACATTGGCGGCTATTCGTTCAGAAAGGAAGAATATAATGACTGTGGAAAACCCGGTAGAGTATATTATGACCGGAGTGAACCAACAACAAGTCAAACCAGAAATTGGTTTAGATTTTGCTTCTGGTTTAAGGTCTTTCTTGCGTCAAGACCCGGATATTATCTTGGTGGGTGAGATAAGGGATAAGGAGAGAGCAGGGGTTGCTCAAAGGCTTATGCGAACCATCTGTGTAAAATGTATGGAGGCTTACGAAGC
>JBFLYE010000199.1 GCA_040756715.1 bacterium | reverse complement strand
TCTCTGATGAAGACAAAGAAAGTGCTTATTAGCAAAGGGATGGCTTGCCTGATTGTATTAGCCTTGCTTGGGAGTATGAGATTGACTGACTCAGCTCAAGGGGCTTGGTGGCAGTTCTGGAAGAATTGGGGGGAAAGAAAGGGCGGTTGGGGAAAGAGGGAAGGTGGTAGTTAAGGGAAGAAAAAGTTTTTTAAAAAAATGATAAAAGATTACAAAAATTGCTTGCATAGGCTCTTAAGTTGTGGTATAATTTTTTTTAAAAGCCTCAGAGAGATTTAGAGCCTGAGGAGAAAAGTTATTTTTTTAGTTGACTTAAATCTCTTGAATGGGGTATAATAAGATTTAAGGTCAGAAATCTTAAAAGAGAGGTGATGAGGAAATGTTTAGAAAGAAGGCAATTAAAGGGCTGATTTGCTTGCTGGCAATGGGTGTGATGGCTTGCGCATCTTTGGCTATGGCTAAGAAGCCTGCTCAAGAGCCAGCCCAGATAGAGAAACCTCAAGCAGTGGCTCAGCCAGAGGCTAAATCAGCAAAAGTTAAAAAGACCACAAAGGTATCAAGGATTGAAAGTGAATCAACTAAGGGTGAGACAATAGAGCAAAAAGGGACTCAAACAACAGAAACCGAGGCGATAGAACCAGAGCCGATTATGGAATATAAACTCCCTGAAGGCGAAGAAATTGTTGATGTTATCTTTGGTGAGGCAACAATGACAGTAAAAGAGGCAAGGGCTTTGGGGATGAAAGGGTTGGAGAAGAGAAAGGCAACTGAAAAAGTGAAGGTGCAGTATCCGAAGGTGGTGATAACTCAAGAAAAGCCATGGATGAAAATAATTGAAGGGGTAAAAACATCGGGTGCTGGAAGTTTGAAATCAATTAAGTTTTTAGATAAAAAAGGAGATGTGTTTAAGACAATTCCTTTAGAAGAGGTAAAGATTGTAGAAATTACAAAAAAGGCTCCTTTAGAAAAACAAAAACCTTATAAAATTAAATACTTAACTCTTAAATATCCCGCGATAAATAAGAATGCAAAACTTATAGGGTTAGGGATTAATGAAAAGTATGGACCAAAAATCAATGAAGAAGGAAAAGAAGAATTTTATGAGGGATGTGGTGAGCAGATAGAGAAAGGAAAGGTTCTTATTTTAGATTCAAATGGAAATGTATTATGGGAAAAAGAGTTTCCAAAAGGACGAGGTGCTGAACCTCCTCTAATTTCAGATAATGGTGAGATAATAGTTGTAGAGACTGGTTATATGGACATCCCCATGGAGTTGTTCTCGTTGCCAGAATTAGATACAACTGAAGATAGGCTATATATATATGACAAAAATGGAAACGAAATCCTTCGGATTCCTTCTGGGAAAGAGAAAGAGTATTTACGGTTGGATAGTATGCCTATGTTATCCCAAAATGGAAGATATCTATCAGTAAAAATTGAAAATAAACTTAAAAAATATCCTGATAATTGCTCAACCTTTTTTTATGATTTAAAAAGAAAAACTTATTGGGATGCAGAGAAAGAGTATTGGGTTTATGAAATATCAAATGATGGTATTGTTGAAGTGAAAGAATTTGGTAAAGGTAAACCAATTGTTAAGGTAGATTTAAAAAAATACTTAGGAGAATAAATCAATGAAGATCAAATGGATTATAGCAGTTTTAGGGCTACTGATTTATCCAACAACTTTATTTTCTCAAACCTTACCTCCACCTGGTAATTGGCCTATTACTTCAGATTATGGACCCAGAGCTTTAGCTGGTCACTATTGGCATGGAGGAATAGACTATGGGGGTCCTTACGGTGCTTCAATTCAGGCTGTTGAAGGTGGAGACATTGATAGGATAAGATATTTGGAGGGTGGTTGGAATTTGAGGATTCGAGGTTCGTTAGGAAAGTGGGAATATATTCATATTTTTACAGGTAATGGCTATGTACCAGTACCCTTGGGTAATTGGGAATTAAGAAATGCTACATTGGTAAATCCTAATAATCCAAATGATGTTACTTACTCGAATGTTATAATTTTATGGTCAGGAACAATGGCAACGAAGGTATTGTCCGAAGAGGGTTATTCTGGCCGTTGGATCCGAAATCCCGATGGTTCATACATAAGAGACACAACTGGTGCTACAGCAACAACAAGAGCCTCTATAGAACAATCTGAAGCAATAGCTCCTGTTGGAAATTCAGGAGGTGTACCTACTCATCTTCATTTGGAATATAACAATGGTGATGACAATCCTCTTTTATATGTAGTTCACGACCCATCCAATTACTCCCTTACCTTCCAACATCCCACTGATGCTGATGATGGACATGTGGATGGCAAGATAATAATCTCCCATGCTCAGCCAGATACAGAAAGAATTAACACAAGGATAAATACAACTACTGGACTTGACCTGAATATAACTCAATTCTACATTGATCAGGTTGATGATACCCATAGACTCTGGAGGTCTTGTTACGGTGGGAGGCAAGATGATGGAGATAGAAGCAATACTCAAGAATCCAATGGACGAACTGATGGGATTGACCCACAAAGCAATGGAATTGATGATTTTATATACAACTGGGATTCAACCACAGTAGATGATGGCGAACATAGACTTATAGCAGTAGCAACTAATGTGAATAATAATTTCAGTCTTACAGATTGGATAACAATATATGTAGACCCCACCCCACCCCAGATAAAGAAGGTAAGAATTACTTCTGGAACAAAGACTACGAAGGTAGAGAATGTATGGAATGACTTTAT
>JBFLYE010000198.1 GCA_040756715.1 bacterium | reverse complement strand
AGCAGAATATATCCTGGCGATTGTAATCCTTGGCCAAACAATTGATGGGAAATTTGAGCTTTTTACCTTTCTCACCGGGCTTTTCATATTTCTCTTACTCATATGCTGTAGCCTTATTCTTTCATCCCTTATTAAGGAGGAGAAATGATTGGTCCATTTCAGATCTTTGCCCTTCTGCTGGTTGGATTTGCAGGAATAATAACCTTTATTGTCTGGTGGGGCGATAGGCAAGAAAAAAGGAAAAAACATTTTCATTAAAATAGTTTAACCTCCATAATTTGGATAAAGTTCCAATCTATATGCTTATGGAAGAATTTGCTTCCCTTTTTTGCCAAAAGCTTTACATACCTAATTTTGCATTCCGCACACCGCATTCCATAACCCTCATTGGGTCGCCACTTAAAGAGCGGACAAACCTCCCATTATCTCCATTTAGGGAAGATGCCAAAACAGCCCAATCCTTTCCATTCATACTCCCTCTATCGCATAACCCTGGCTATATGCCAATGCCCGCCAATAGACAGTAATGGTTGAAACCTTTGTTATTGTGCCAAGGTCAATAAGAAGCCATTGATCCTTTTGGGTTATATCCTGGGATTGTGCCATTCCCTTAAAATAGGATAAATCACCATCAGTAATCCTTTGTAAGGGATTTCCCTCTTTAACATATTTATCGGCCAGCAATTGGTCAAATGTTCCCGAAGCAGAGCAATTTAAGGCAAGGTTATTCTCTAGTGTTCTAAATTGCCCCGTGTATGTCCCGATTTGGCCTTCTTCATCCTCGGCAATTATTTGAAAAATATACCCTGTATCTGGCTTTAAATTTATAATTTTTGTATGTGTTTAGCTAGGTGAGAATAAAATTGGGAATAGGCACAGGTCTTGTAGTCCCTGAATGACCTATTGGTCTTCCTGGTGTTTTATGAGGTTGATTAGAAGGGGGATCAAAGAATTTCTTCTCTGAGGGAGGAGTATGGGCATTTTCATATTTATTAAGCCTTCTCTCTAGTTCTTTGACCTTCCTTTCTAATTCTTTAATCATTATTTGTTGTTTTTCAATTATTCTTTGCTGTTCTTCAATTATTCTTAAAAGCCTCTTGCAGTTTGGGCAAGAGGAGGTTTTTATTTCCTCTAAAAGGTTGTTGTAATCTTCGTTCATTTACCTTATTTATCGGCATTTTTGTTAAAAAGTTAAGTAATTAGCTAATCCTTCTATGTCAATTTTTTTAAATGTTTCTAATTCTTCTTGTGCTTGTTTCTTTAAGTAAGTTTGTTTCTTTTTCAACATAGCATAGATGATTCTGCTAAGTTGCCGTGCTAAACATATTAGGATAGATTAAGCATTAGCTAAACACATACCATTTATTAAATAAACCACAAATACACACTAATAAAACACCAATTAACACTAAATTCGTGTCCATTCGTGGTTCATCCCTGCCTATTCGTGGTTATTCGTGTTCATTCGTGTTCCAAAACCAAAAAGCATAAAACCTTCTTCATCTTTTTAATAACTCATTAAATTCTCCCACTGAAAGACCTGCGTCTCTAATTAAGGCTCTAAGCAATCCCCTGTCCAATGCCTTATGTTCTGGAATAGATAATCTGGTTTCCCTACCTTCTTTCTTCATTATGATGTGTCTACTTTTAGCCCGCCTATCGATGCACCAACCTGCCTCCTCAAACCCTTTTATTGCCTCTCTTCCAGAAATAACAGGCAGAACCGCCACTATACAGCTACCTCCATCACCCCAATCTCTCTGGCTTTAGGCATCAGGGCCTCTTCTCCTAAAACAGAAAGACACCCTACTATTGCATCCTTGATGTTGGCTATTGCCTCCTCTATTGTCTCTCCCTGAGAATGACAACCAGGAATTGCTGGACAATGCACAACATATCCAAAATCTTCCCCTTTTTCAATGATAACTCGGTAGACCATTTATTCCACCTCCTTTGCATAATATATCATAATCGTCTTTGCTGGGACACAATGGTTATCCTTTCCATCATTATCGCCAATAACAGGGATATTTCATCCTCTGTAATTGCCCTTTCACTATTAAGCACAGATGATAACATAGCTACGCCATTCTCTGTAAAGGCATAAGGAAGCTTCCTTGTTCCACCCCATCTTGATATTCCAAAATGGAAGATCAAGTCATTAAATTCCTCCTTAGTCAATTGAAACATAAAATCCAAAGGAAATCTGCCTAAATTTCTCTTTACAGCCTTATTTAGATTGCCAGTAGTTACCCCATAAAGCTCTGCCAGGTCTCTATCAAGCATAACCTTTAATCCTCTTACAAGAAGAATCTTGTCTTCTATCCTTTCTATTGGAACTAAACTACCCATTATTTACCCTCTAAAACAAGTATATCCTAATTTCAGCCTTTTGGCAATTAAAAAATAAAGCCTCAGGGAAATCTGCCCCATAGCCCAAAGAAGCCAAAACCAGAAAAGCTAAAAAGTTTTTCATTAAATATTGTCCATAGTAATAATATCCGCAATATCTATGGACCATCGACCATAGACTCTCTTTTCCAAACTGAATATCAATCAGTGTGAATCCGTGGCTACAACCTCTCTCTATAGCAAAAACTTAACCAGAAACAGCCGGTATCCTCCCCTCAATCCTTTCCAATATCTTTGTTTGGTTGAGCAACATCTCTCCCAATCTCTCAAACCCCTTGCGCTGACCCTCTTCTATCTTTGCCAGGATATGGGTTTGCTCTTGTAAGATATGGTTCTGCTCCTGTAAGATATGGCTTTGCTCTTGTAAGATATGGCTTTGCTCTCGTAAGATATGGCTCTGCTCACCTTGAACATCCAGGATTGCCTTCAAGACCTTTGAGTTCTCCCTTTTGACCTCTTTTATAAACCAGATGATTGTTACAACCCCGGCGATCAATGTCATCATCGTGGCTGTCCATTCCATCCTTTTCTCACCCCCTTAAACTTATAGTTAATTCCATAACGCTTTATAAAATTTTGAATTTTAGTACGTGTGTAGCTTCTCTCTTAACCAAATTACCATAGCCGTTGTTTAGCTGTCCTATATACCTAGGCACAAAGGGACAAAGGC
>JBFLYE010000197.1 GCA_040756715.1 bacterium | reverse complement strand
AATCTTGGCTCTTGAAATGCATATTCCTTTAAAGCCCTTTCTATTCTTTCTTCCCTTTCCTCAAGCTCCTTTGCCTTTCTAACAGCAGGGGCAAGGGCAGACCTTCTATCCCAGAGGACAAAGCCAACCAAGCCAAAGATACCAGCTAGAATGACATAAAGAAGGTTTTGCAAGGAATCTATTCTTGTATTCATTTCCTGGCGTAGGTCATCTATCCGTTTATCTAAACTATCTATCCGTTTATCTACATGTTGAATCTCTTCCTTTACAATCTTCCTTATCTCCTCGATATCCTGCTTGGTGAGACTAGCATAGGAGGGGTATAGCCAGAAAATCAAACCCAAACCCATCAAAATCCTAAAGATTGACTTTTTCATCTTACACAACCTTCCATTCCCCTCATTCCCCTCTTTTAGAGGGGTGTTGCGAAGCGACGGGGTGTTAGAGAGGTCTCCCTCGAAAGCAGACGGAGTGTTTTCGTCGAAGTTCCACCTACCCCGTCAGACCTTCGCTCTGCCACCCCTTCAAGGAAGGGAAATCATTTTATTTTACTTTAAAATATAACATCATTTATAAAAATTTTGCAAGAAAAATTTTATCCCTAAAATTTTTATCACTAAAAAGAATAACAACCCCTTCAATTCTTGTCAACAATTTTCTTTTTACATTCCTCAAGCATATCTTTGACCGAGGTATTTTTCGGATCAATCTTTAAAGCCTGGGTATATTCTGAAATAGCCATTTTGAAATCTTTCTTATTTTGATAGACAATACCAAAGCCATAATGAACAAGCGCTGGTTCAAAATCCTTGTTTTCTTTAAGGATTATCTTAAGATTTTCTTCTGCCTTATCATATTCGTTTTTATCAAGATAGGAAAAGGCAAGGTTTAATCTTGAAGCATGATATGAGGGTTCAATATTCAATGCCTTTTTATAGAAAGAGATTGCCTGGTTAAGGTCTTTTTTGCGATATAGATTTCCCATCTCATTATAAGAAAGGGAATAATTGTTAAAAATTACGGAGGCAACTCTATCCCTAAACCCAAAATCCCTGATAAGAAATCCGGGTTCTTTCTTTAATTCTTCCTTCTGAACGACCTGGAAGAATAGACCTTCGGGAAGAAAGATAAAATCTTTAAACCTTTCTATGCCAGGTCCAATATAAATGGGAAATTTAGAAAAATTGCTTTTTATTATCTTATCAAGCCTTTCCTTGATTACCCCACCTATATTGTGATATTTAAGCTCTTTATAGGGAATTTTTTCAAATTCAAAAGATATTTTAGGATGAAGCATTTTTATTGAAGAAATATGCCAATCGCAGGGTAAAAACATATTTGTAAGGGATGCTACATCATTTCTTCTTTCCTCTACATATTTAAGATACCAAAGAGGAAAACTTTCATAATCACCATAAGAAATGACAATTGCCTCTTTCTTTAATGGCCTTAAGATATTCATCCCGTAGTCATAGCTAAAGAAGAATCTGGCTCTATTGTTTTGGAAATGGTTAGAAAAATAAGGAATAGAGATAAGCAAAAGGAGAAAAAAGGATAAAAAGGGGATAAATCTGGTAAGCAAAGACAAACCAAGTCCAATGAGAATAGAGGTAAGGATAAATGAGGGAATATAGTAATCACAGATATTGACAATGGTATATCTTATTGAATGTAGGCTATTGACGATAAAGATTAAAAGAAAAAAGAGAAAGAGAATCTTTCTTTTTAAGAAAAATGGTAGGGAAAAAAGAAAAATCCATAAGATATATTTGCTAAATTGCAAGGGAAAAAAGTTTAAATGAGAGCTAAAGCGGATAAAAGATTGCTTAATAGATGAAAAATATCCAGTATAGCTTTTGGCAAGGATATGAATAAGAAAATTATCAAGGTTTCTTGGATCACCCCAGTTAAGTATAGGATTTTGACTTGCCCTTATTGGAAGATATAGCCATAAAGTAAGGGGCAAGATAAAAAGCAAAAACATCATTAGAAAATTGCGGAATGCGGAATGCGGAATGCGGAATGAAAAAGTTTTGAGTCTAGAGTCGGAAGCCTTGAGCCTTTTTCTGTTCTTCCAAGAAACAGCTAGAATAAAAAATATGCTTGCAGGGACAAGGTAGATTGTCTGGAAGTGGTGGGTGAAGGATAGGCCCAAGATAAAGGAAAACAAATAAAGTAGCCTTAAGCCAGAAGCCTTAAGCCTTAAGCCTTCTTCCCATTTAAGTAAGATAAAGATAATTAAGCTGGCAAAGAGGGCATTTAAGGTGTATTTCTCGGCAATTACCGCCTGTTCCCAGAATGTAGCAGAGAAAGCCAAAATCAAAGATGCAACAATAGAGGGAATAATTGAATTTGTAAGCCTTAAGGTGATAAAATAGACCATCATCACACAAAGGGAGGCAAATAAAGCTGATTGCATATTCATCCTAAAGGCAATGTTTCCTATAGGAATCAAGGTTACAAAAACCTTACCCAGCAAGGTATAGAGGGGATAACCGGGAGGATGGGCAATGCCTAGTGTATAGGCACAGGTGATCAGCTCACCTGAATCATGAAATCCCACAGTTGGCGTTAATGTATGCAAATAAACCCCAAAAGAGACAAAGAAAACAAGGATGCCAAAGATGTAATCTATTGTTTTAAAAGGCGTTAAAATAAGCTTATCTTCCTTAAAAAGATTGAAAATCCTAAACATTCCCTTTTCTTTTTTTGTATATCTCCTTGCGATGGCCTATAGATAAAACTAATATTACGAGTTTTTCAGGATATATTTCGTATATTATTCTATAATCACCAACCCTATATGACCATCTTCCCACTAATGGCCCTGTCAGCCTCTTTCCTATCATCGGGTTGTTAGCCAAGAACTCAATCCCCTTTTTTAATCGCTCCTTTATTCTTTTGTCCAGATTCTTTATCTTTCGGTAAGCTTCCTTAGTATATTCTATCCTATACATCAAAAAAGACTTCTTTGTGGGAATAGATTCTTCCTTTCTGTATATCTTCTTCTGCCTTTACCAAAGATTTTATCAGTTCCCTATCTGCTAATATCTCTAATGTCTCAAGCTCTTCTGGACTTATCATAACAATAGCTGGCTTCCCTTGTTTTGTTACAATATACCTTTGATTGGTAAATAAAATCTCATTCACAATGCTTGGCAGACGATTTCTTACCTCTGATATTGGTGCTATCTTTTCCATATTCTTAACCCCTTTAAATTATACTAAATTTTGTACAATGTGTCAAGGAAAGCAAAAAATCGTAACTATTCAGCCACTGATGAAAATAGCCATAAGAATAGAACACGGATGATACGGATTTAACGGATTTTCGCTGATTTCTTTCTTTTTTGGTATCCATAGAATATCCGCAAAATTAAGAATTACGAATTAAGAATCAATGGTTTTTAGTCTATAGTACAGGCAAGACAGAGGGCATATACTTCCCCTGCACCACCTTCAAGAAGAATTTTGCTACATTCTTCTATGGTTGTCCCGGTTGTCATAACATCATCTATTAAAAGAATAGATTTACCTTTTATTTTTTCTTTATCTTTCAGGGTAAAGCAATCTATTACATTTGCTCTTCTTTCATTGTAAGGCAATCCAACCTGTGATGGGGTATTAATCCTTTTTTTAAGGCCATTAAACAGCGGGAGGTTTCTCTTTTTGCTTATAATTTCTGCCAAAAGCCTTGTTTGATTAAAACCTCTAGCTTTTTCCTTCTTTTTATGAAGGGGAACAGCCGTAATTACATCAAAATTCCAACCTGTCCTATCCAATGCCCTACACATCAAATTACCAAGGCAATTTGATAACCCTTGTTTTTTTTCATACTTGAATATATGTATTGCCTCCTTTAAAACACCAGAGAATCTCCCACAAAACATAGCCCTTTTAAAATACCTCCTTTTTCTTCTACATTCAAGGCAAAAAATAGAAAAAGATGGCCTTCCACACCTTCTACATATCGGAGGCTTAATTTCTTCTACCTTTGAAAAGCAGGTCTTGCAGATATAAGCCTCATCATATTCAAGAGGCATTTTACAAATCTTACAATCAGAAGGCAGGAAGAAATCAAGAAGCAAAGACAAGGGCTTCATCTTGGCTTTGCCAATATTTCAATTACCCTCATTTCAAAGAATTTATTGGATGAAGCAGGTTTAATTACACAAACGCAATCAGCACCATGGCCTGTTCCTGCCACCGCGATTACCTCCTTTGTTCCAATAAGCCCGGCATCAGATGCCATAGCGGTTATCTCACAGCATACCTTTGCACCCTGGCCAAATATCCTCAAGGTATCTGCCACAACCTGTTCGTGTGAATACCCTCCTTTATCCCTTATGGCTGCTCCTATTCCCCTTAAAACCATTGTCCCTGTAAGGATTCTTGCCCCAAATCCCGTTATTTCCAGCCTTTTTTCATTGCTTAACTCATAGGCACCTTCTTCCTTAAATCCAACATTATGGGTTACAATAATAAGATTCATTCCCATTCCTTGAAGCATCCTTGCGGCAATTATCCCTGTTTTTCCTGTGGTTGAAGCAACAATAATATCATTTATTCCCCGAGCAATTGCTCCGTCCCTTGCTATTCCTAGGCAAAGCTCTGTATGATCAGAATTTTTATCAAGAAGATACATTATTTTATAAGATTCATAAATTCTATCCTTGTGCTTCTATTTTTTCTAAACAAGCCAAGCATAGATGATGTTACAATATGAGAATTCTGTTTTTCAACGCCCCTCATTGTCATACAGAGGTGTAAAGCCTCAATAACCACACCAACACCCTTTGGCTGTAAGACCTCTTCTATTGTATTTGCTATCTGTGTAGTAAGCCTCTCTTGAACCTGAAGCCTCCTGGCATAGATATCAACAACCCTAGCAATCTTGGATAATCCAACGATTTTTTTATCAGGGATATAGGCAACATGACATTTTCCAAAGAATGGAAGAAGGTGATGTTCACAAAGACTAAATATTTCTATATCCTTAACTACCACCATCTCATCATATTCCTCAATAAATATTGCCTTTTTCAATACATCAATAGGGTCTTCTGAATAGCCAGAGGTTAGATATTTAAGGGAGGAAGAAACCCTTTTTGGTGTATCAATCAAGCCTTCCCTGTTCGGGTCTTCTCCAAGTGCCTTAAGGAGCCTTGCGATTAAATCTTCCATTCTCCCTAAATTATAAATAATTGCAAAAATTTATGCAATCAATTATAATATTTTAATAATGGGAGGGAGAAAATGGCACATAAAAAAGGACAAGGAAGTTCAAGGAATGGAAGGGATTCTGCGGGAAAGAGGCTTGGGATAAAGAGATTCTCAAAAGAATTTGTAAAGGGTGGAACAATCTTGGTAAGGCAAAGGGGAACAAAGGTAATCCCTGGAAAGAATGTGGGAAGGGGAAAAGACGATACCCTATTTGCAAAGGTAAGCGGCATCCTCTCTTTTAAAGAGAAGAACGGAAAAAAAATGGTTGAAGTGGCAATTCCTTGATGAGATAAAAATAACAGTTGAGGGAGGCTCTGGAGGGAATGGGTGTGTAAGCACAAGGAGGGAAAAATATGTTCCCAAAGGTGGCCCAGATGGTGGGGATGGAGGAAAGGGAGGGGATGTAATTTTAAAAACAAGCCCGCATTATAATACCCTCCTTCATCTTTCAAAAAAAAGGCATTATAAGGGAAAAAGGGGTGGACATGGAAAGGGAAAAAAGAAGCATGGAAAGGATGGGAAGCCCTGTATAATTCCAATTCCCATAGGAACACAGGTATTTATTGAAGAAGAGAAAATTTGTGATCTTATAAAAGAGGGAGAAGAATTTACAGCAGCAAAGGGAGGAAGGGGTGGAAAGGGGAATGCAAGCTTAAAAAGGATAGATCTTGCCCTTTGTGGAGAAAAGGGCGAGATAAAGGAGATAGTCCTAAAGCTTATCCTTTTGGCAGATGTTGGAATTATAGGCTTTCCAAACTCAGGAAAATCAACCCTTATTTCTCGTATATCATCCTGCCATCCAAAGATTGCAGATTATCCATTTACAACCATTGCTCCAAACCTTGGTGTGGTTTCTTATAGAGAA
Source organism: bacterium (assembly GCA_040756715.1). Lineage (NCBI taxonomy): Bacteria > bacterium. Next base: position 265 of record JBFLYE010000197.1, on the reverse strand, counting down.
TTTTCATCTTTTACTGTGGCTGATATTCCAGGAATTATAAAAGACGCCCATAAGGGAAAGGGATTGGGAAATAGGTTTTTAAGACACCTTGAGAGGACAAGGATTCTTATCCATCTATTAGATGGATGCTGCTTTCCCCTTGAAAGATTCAAAGAATTGAATAATGAAATTAGGCTTTATGATGAAAATCTTTTAAAAAAACCCCAGATTCTTGTATTAAATAAGATAGACACAAAAGAGGCGCAAGAAAATTTTATAAAAACAA
>JBFLYE010000196.1 GCA_040756715.1 bacterium | reverse complement strand
CCTTTTAATTCAAAATTCAACATTCAAAATTCATAATTTTATAAAGTTTTCCTTAAGATTATCTAAACACATACATTTTGTAAAGCGTTATGGAATTAACTATAAATGCTCTTTAAAGGAATCTTTTGGTGTAGCTATAAGGGTAATAGCAGAAGACATAATAAAAGGGTTTGTTGGTGGAGTAATGCCTATAAGCCCCAAAATCTCATCTTCTTTAAACAGAAGAAAGAACTCTTCTAAATAACCAAATAGCTTTGCCCGAAGAACTATTTCCTCCTTGTAATCAGAAAAAGAAACAAAGGGATTCTTATATAAAATAACCCCTCTTTCTTTTTATCTTTTGTAAGTTTTTGCATAAATTCTTTAATCCTTAAAATATCATCCTCCTGGGCTATGCTTAAGGAAAAGCCATTGGAAATATCCTCCTTTCTTCTATAAAGAAATGGATTTTCTCCCTTCCATTCAATAATTAGAAGACGAGAAAACTTCCCTATAGTCTCATTCACATCCCTTTCAATTACATCCCTGGAAACTTTAGGATAAAGATTGTTCATCTCCTTTTCTATCTCTTCAATGGTTTTGTTTCCATCGCATAGTTCTAAAACCTTCCTTGCTGTCTTATTTATCACCAATTCCCTTGTCTCAGGATGAAATTTTGGGATAATAGTCCAGCATTCATCTTTTTCTTCCCGTTCATATAAAAGATTCTCTCTCTTAAATATTGGATATGCTTTTCCCATTACCAAAAAACCTCCTTATTATCTATAATATCTATCTCTATATTTTTCTCAAACCATACTGTAGGGATTCCCTCCTCTTTCCTTCCAAAATCAGGGACTGAGCAGATTCTTTCTGCCATTCTTTGGATTACAGGAAGTTCCCATATCTTCACCAATCCAGCATCCCAATATTTTTTAAAGCTATGCCTCCTTATATTCCCTACACTTATAGGAAGATAGGGAGAGGGGACTATATCTCCATTTGCTTGAATATTAACATTATTGATACAATGTTGAATTCGGGTTCTAAAGCGGATAAGATGGTCTACTGGGTCTCCCCATTCAATTGTATTTGGTCCAAATTTATCCTGAAGTTTTATAATAGTCCTTACAATATGACGATATTGTAAAGGGTTAGGCAAAAGCTCTTTTAGGTGAAGTTGCGTGCTTCCCAATATCATCAAGGGTTGGACACGAAATTGCTCAACCCCTAAGTCCCTCGTTAAATAAAATGTATCTTCTAATTCTGTGTAATTAAACCCTGTAGGAGTAAAGGCAACCATAATCTCTTCATATCCTTTAGTTTGAGCAAAGTAGGATATAGCAGAGATCGCTAATTTGAAGGCACCTTTATATTGCCTTAATCTTTCATGAGTCTCTTCTCTTGCTCCATCCAAACTAACCTGGGGCCTGGTGACTCCATTTTCAACCAGCCTTTCAGCCTTCTCTTTAGTTAGAAGAGAACCATTGGTTACCAAGGAGACTGTAATACCCACCCCAGAAAGAATCTTTGCTGATTTACAAAGCAATTCTTCCCTTCAAAGGGGTTCTCCACCACAAAAACAAAGATTAAATGGCTTTAAATCTGCGACATCCCTGATAAATTCTAAAACCTCATCGTCATTTAGCTCATCTTTAACAATCCAATTTTTGCCACTTAGATTAAAGCAATGTAGACATCTAAAGTTGCACCTATTGGTTAAGTCAAATGCAAATTGATGTGGCCCCCTTAATATCCTTCCATGCTTAACAGAAATACTTGATGCTTGTGGAAGCTTTATCTCAGCCATTTTTCTTTAATCTTTTATTTAGAGCTTCAGAGAATCCTTGTTCTTCTAATGGATCAACGCCGTAGAGTTTTTTTCTGTCTCAATCAAAAGAACCTTTTTGCTGTCTGTTCCATACCTTGTAACCCATTTTCCATACTTTAAAAAATAATATTTATCCCAATAATATCCAGGCAATCTAAACCACCCTCCCATTACAGGATAACCAAGCTCACCTGCCTTTGTTATCTTCTTTATCTCACTATATTTTATCTCATCCCTATAGTGCCCACATCTAACTACCAGTTTATCTTCTTCTAACTCATATCTCATTGTGTGATAGATAGATAGCAAAAAGGCTAAATATAAAGTTCCTACTATTCCTACCGTTGCACCTATTACAGAAAGGATGTAAGTAACCAAAGGAAATTCTTCTTTAATATAAAAAGGAAAAAACGCCCCTATTCCTACTACTAATGCTATTACATCTATACTTCCTAATATAATATAAACTTTTCTTACCGTCTCAGGTTTAAAAACTTCCATTATTTTTATTTTAAGCTGCAGAAGGGGAAGAAAAACCTTCCCCTTCTATCTTTCCTTACCCTTTTTCATCTGGTTTAAAAGATGTATCGTCTTCCTCGTGGAGTTCTATTCCACGCAACACTTCTGTTCCAAACAACATTAAGATTTGCACCAACATTTACCTGAGCTCCAACATTTACCGCATAAACAGCATTTGTGGCAACAGCTGCAGCTTTAAAAGCAGCCACCACTACTAGTGCTATAAGGAAAACCGCTATAAACCCCTCTCCTTGCACATCAGCCATCTCTCCCTCGCCTAACATTTCAACCGTTGGGCTTTCATATTCCATATTATAGTTAATTCCATAACGCTTTACAAAATGTATGGGTTTAGATAATCTTAAGGAAAACTTTATAAAATTATGAATTTTGAATGTTGAATTTTGAATTAAAAGGGAAAAAATTTTATAAAACTTA
>JBFLYE010000195.1 GCA_040756715.1 bacterium | reverse complement strand
TGTTCTGGTAAGTTGGAATTTTAGGCATATTGTGAATTTAAATAAAATTCATCTCTATAATGGGGTAAATCTTAAAAAGGGCTATCCGTTATTAGAGATAAGAAGTCCCAGGGAGGTAGTCTATGAAAAAGAAATTTGATGCGGTAAAGATGATGCGGGATATAAGGAATGAGTTAGTTGATGGATATTTAAAAAACCCAGAATTAGAAGCTAAAGATCTCTATGAGATTAGAGAAAAATATAATATTAAGAAAAAGAAGAAGAAAAAGCCACACTTTCAGATAAAAAAGGGCAGATAAGAGGACAAAGGAGAACCTCCAACTTGCCATTTATGGGCTTTCCTGGTATAAACTCCATGGCAAGATTCCCAAGGTCTCCCTTATCTTTCTTGAATCTGGAGTAGCCGGCGAATATGAACTATCCCCAAAAGACCTTGAAAAGACAGAGGAAAAGATAAGATTTACCGCAGATGGCATAAGAAGAAAAATCTTTAATCCCACTCCAGCTTATAACAATTGCCTCTATTGTGCATACCAGAGGATTTGCTCATCCTCTGAGCTTGGATAAAAATATATAGTTAATTCCATAACACTTTACAAAATGTATGTGTTTAGATAATCTTAAGGAAAACTTTATAAAATTATGAATTTTGAATGTTGAATTTTGAATTAAAAGGGAAAAAATTTTATAAACTTAAACCTTCAATTCAAAATTCAAAATTTAGAATTCAAAATTTCTTAAAAGGTGGATGAATTTTTAAACAGATAAACACAACCCTATCTATTTTTGCACTAAGTAATGGAAGATACTATAGTTAGCTATCTTAAAACCTTCCTTGGCTTACTTCCATCGGGAGGGCTAACAATGCCTTCTTCTTCCATCCTTTCAATAAGCCTTGCTGCCCTGTTGTATCCTATTTTTAATTTCCTCTGAATCATTGAGGTTGAGCCATATCCTGCATCTTCTACTATAGAAATGGCTTGTTTATAAAGAGAATCGTCTATTTCCTCATCTTCCTCAAGCCCTTCTTTTATTTCTTCCTCCCTTATCTCTTTCTTCTCAAGGGAAATGCCTTGGCTCTTAATAAAATCAACAATGTTTTCTATCTCAGAAAGGGAGATATAAGCACCCTGTAGCCTCATAGGCTTTGGGGAACCGGCGGGAAAAAATAGCATATCACCTCTGCCTAAAAGCTTCTCAGCTCCCATCATATCAAGGATTGTTCTTGAATCAACTCGGGAGAATACCTGAAATGCAATTCTGGAGGGAAAATTTGCCTTAATAAGGCCTGTTATAATATCAACGGATGGCCTTTGTGTTGCCACAATAAGATGGATCCCCACCGCCCTTGCCATCTGAGATAGCCGGGTTAAAGCCTCCTCACAGGAGCGCAATGATACAGCCATAAGGTCTGCCAGCTCATCTATAACCACAACAATGTATGGAAGTTCTTTTCCTTTCTTATGGTATCCATCTATGTCTCTGACACCCTCATATGCAAATGTTTTATACCTCTCATCCATCTCCTTGAGGAGCCAATGCAATGTAATAATAGCCTTTTTTGAATCGCAGATAACATCAGTAAGGAGATGGGGAAGCTCTGAAAATATTGTCATCTCAACCCTCTTTGGGTCAATGAGGACAAGACGCAATTGTTGGGGAGATGCTTTATAGAGGAAGCTTGTAATAATTGAGGCTAAACATACGCTCTTTCCAGAGCCTGTTACACCTGCCACAAGGAGGTGTGGCATATCTGCAAGGTTCACAATAATTGGTTCGCCTGTTATATCCTTTCCAAGAAAGAATGATAAAAGGCTTTCCTTCTTTTTAAACTCCTGACTAGAAAGCCCCTCTTTAAGGAATACGGTTTGCCTCTTGTGATTGGGAATCTCAATCCCAATTGCTTGTTTTCCCGGTATGGGTGCTTCAATCCTAACCGCCTGGGCAGCTAATGCCAGGGCAATATCATTGGAAAGCCCTGAGATTAAGCTTACCCGAACACCAGCGGCAGGTTGAACCTCGAAGGATGTTACAGTTGGTCCTCTATTTATACAAACAACCTTTGCCTCTATCTTAAATTGTGAGAGGGTATCCTCAAGCTGTTTTGATAAGGTAAGTAAGTCTTCCTTTATCTCCTTTTCTGGAATGATTACTGGCTCAGCAAGTAAAGATAGGGGGGGAAGCTGAAATGAGGTAGAAGTTTCTTTTCTCTTTTCTTCTCCTATTTCTTTCCTTTCGCTTGATAAAACTATTCTAGGCCTTTCTTTTTTCTTTTCATGATGAGATGCTTCCTTTTTAGCCCTATGATGGATGGGAATGGGTTTAAAGGGAGATAGAATAGCTCCACTTGAAAGATAAAGGGAAAGGATGATGATGAGACTTATTAGGACGATGTAAGAGCCGGTTAGATGAAGCCAGCTAAGCAGGAAGATAGAGCTTTTAAATCCAAGTAATCCGCCATTAAATAAAGAAAATTCTCTGCTTGGATTAGAAAGGGGAGAGAATAGGATGGATATTGTAATAACAAGCAAGATAAAGGAGATAATTTTGATATATGAAAAGATGCCTCCTTTTATTAGGGCTATTCCAAAAATAAAAAGTCCAATGGGAATAAATATAGAGCCTATTCCAAATATAAGGATAAGAAATGTAGCAAAATAGGAACCCACAGGTCCTATTGGATTATTGGAAGATAAAGCTATTCTCCAATCAGCTGGACGGACATTCCAAAACCCAAGAATTGCAATTGCTACCAAAAGTGAGAGAGAAATAAGGGCTATTCCTATAATTATCCCTTTAATGTTCTTCATTTAAATTCAAAATCCTAAACAAATCTCGTATTTGGAAATTGGACATTTAAAGAGAAAAAATCATAACCTATAATTCCTCTTGCACCAATCAATGGTTTTTAAAAGCCCTTCTCTAAGGTTAACCTCTGCTACAACCCCCAATTTCTCCTTTGCCTTTTCTATTGAGGGAACCCTCCTCCTTGTATCCTCAAATCCAGTTCCATAATAGCTTTCATAGCTTGTTAAAACAATCTCTGAGTTTGAATTGGTTAATTCCTTTATAAGCTTTGCTAGGTCATAAATTGATGTTTCAAAATTTGAGCCAATGTTATAGACATCACCCTCTGCAGACTTTGTTTCAAGGGCTAATATCGTTCCCCTTACTGTATCATCAATGTATGTAAAGCATCTTGTTTGTTTTCCATCACCGTGAACGGTAATAGGTTCGTTTTTTAAGGCTTGGGTGATAAACCTTGCTATTACACTTCCATACCCTTTTTCATCTATACGGGGTCCGTATGAATTAAAATATCTAACAATCACAATAGGAAGCCCCTTTTTTGAATGGGCAAATGCAAGGTGTTCATCAATTGCCTTTGAGGTAGAATATGCCCATCTATCTATCTTGGTTGAGCCTAATACCCTAAGGGATTTATCCTCATCAAATGGAATTTCTGTTAATTTTCCATAAATCTCTGAGGTTGAGGCAATTAGGGTCTTTTTCCAATATTTATATGCAGATTTAAGGATAATTTCTGTTCCTGTAACATTGGAAAAGATAGCCTTTAAGGGATCATCCACAATGTGCTTAACCCCAACCACGGCGGCAAGGTGATAGATAGAATCACAATTTTCTATAAGGGAATCTATTATTTTTTCATTCAGGATTGTGTCATTTGTAAAATGGAATTTTGGATTAGCTAAATTATGTCTGATATTATCAATCTTTCCTGTGGAGAGATCATCAATTACAAATACCTCATAGCCTTTATCAAGAAGCCTGTCTGTAAGGTTTGAGCCAATATATCCTGCCCCACCGGTAACCAATACCTTCATTTTTATATTTTATAATTATACAAACTTAGAAACTCAACACACAAAACTTTAGAAATCATAACCTAAGCTGAAATGTGCCTTTGCTTTATTGCTTCCCTTTTTCCATCCATAGTCAAGCCTTAAGGGAAGAAAGAAAAGGTTAAGCCTAAATCCAATGCCTGTTGAAGAAAGGGTTTGGCTTTGTTTATTATCTGTCCAAAAAGAAGCGAAATCATAGAAAATAACAGACCTTATTCCACCTATAGAAAGACCCAATGCAAAATCAAGCCTTTCTATAAATGGAATCCTTAATTCAACATTTCCCGATAAAATCTTATTCCCCCAAAATTCATCATAATCATATCCCCTTAATATCGCATCCTCTCTTATAGGAATAATGCTTACGCCACCCAAGGGAAACTCCCTCTTATCCCTTCCTTTGCTTTGCTCATAAAATAGCCTTGTTGCCAAAACAGCCCTCTTTGTTATGCTTATATATTTTCTCACATCTGTCTTTATATTATCAAATTCTAGGACACCCTCGCTATTTCCAGGATTTATTGCCTTCTCGTATGTCAGCCTTACCCTTTTTCCTCCTCTAGGCCCTATCCAGCTCCAATTGGATGTATCATCTACAAGAGAAGACCTTAAAAGATATATTGTCTGTCTTTCTTGGGAAGAGGATGGCAAAGCATGGCTTCTTTCCCAGCCTTCCAGCAAAACCTCCTGCTCTATCCTCCTTGTCTTTGAAAACGGATAATCTAGAGAACCAATTATTCCATATTCGCTATCTGTGAATTCTGTATTTGTTCCAAAATATGAGTTTTGCTTCTTAAAAAGCCCAATCCCCATAGATGGCCTTTTGGAAAGGTTAAGGTAAAATAAAGAAAGATTGGAAAAATCAAGGAGACCTGTATTATAATTTGTCGTTAAAACAAACCTATTGTTCCCCAAAATATCAGAGCCTGCCATCTGGATATTGGCAAATAGCCCCTGCCTTGAATCATAAAGAAGGCTTCCGTTTCTATAATCCAGGGTAAATTTCTTGGAATAGGGCTTTTTTGTTGTCTTTACAAATTCCCTTTCTTCCTTTTGGAGAGAGAAAACATCGGGCAAGGGTTTCCAGGTAAGGCTATTTTCATTTACATCCATAACATAAACATCCTCCCTTCCTTGAAAATAAGAAGAAAATGCCAATTTTTTCTTTTCTGGATTAAATGAGGCTGATAAAGCTCCGGTGGTAAAGTTCGTAATCCTTGTAAATAGCCTTTGGGACATATTGCAAAGATAGACATCAAGGGAGCCATCCAGATTAGAGATAAAGAGAAATCTATCATTATCTATCCCTTTTAAATAAACAATAGAGGGAAGGCTTAAGATTCTCTTTTCTTTTTGGCTTTCAATATCAAATGTCCATATAGAGGAAAAGCCTTCTTCCCTTAAAAAAAGAATTTTATTATTATCTAACCAAGAGGGATAATTATCAAGCCCAAATGTTAATGCCCTTAATTCCTTTGATGAAAGGGAAAGAATGCTTTGTCTTCCCTCTCCATCCTTGTAACCAGATATTACCATTTCTAAGGAAGAGGGAGAAAAAGAGATAAATCTAACCTCATCTAAGTCTTTTATCTCTATTTTATCTATAATTTTTCCTTTTATAACAGAATAGACAAATAGGACATCGTTTTTCTCATATCTTCCCACAAAGGATATTTTACATCCATCCTTTGACCATGAGGGAGGAATATCCTTTATCTCCTCACATTTTCTTGGCTTTTTTATCTTCTTTATTATCCTTCCATCGCTAAAATTTATAAGAAAAATGCTGTTTTCCTCTTTTGAAATAAGGCTAATAATATCTCCAGCAGGAGAAAAGCTTATGAATCCGCCTTGTTGAAATATTTTCTTTCCATAATCTTGAGGTCTTTTCTTTTCTTTTAAAATGGGCCAGTATTTTTCCTTAAGTGCATTTACCCAGCTATCTTCAAGCTTTTCTATTGAAATGCCGCAGGTATCTCTGATAACCTTTTCTTGAGGGATATTTGCAGAAAATTTACGAAGGATGACAGATAAAACCTCCTCTCCATATCTTTCTGCAATATAGGAAATCAATGAATGGCTCTCCTGATATGCAAGGTATGGCCTTTCCATAAAGTCAGAGAGGTTAGATAAGGGAATAAGGCTATTCTCCAAAACAGCATCCTTAAGAACAAGCTCTCCAATTGGTGTAAAATCCCCTTCATAATAAGTAGCAATTCCTTCCATAAACCACATTGGTGGCTGGGGAAAAATTTGATTTGTAATAATAGATTCAAAGAGGTTTCCATATAAAAGCTCATAGCAAAATATATGGGTGAGTTCATGGTTTATTACCCTCTCAAGTTCTAAATAAGAACCTGTGAAGGGAATGGCAATACGCTTCTTAAAAACCTCAGCAAACCCACCCACACCCTTATCAATAAGCTCTAATATAATATTTGTTTGGGCAAAATCATAAGGGGAGGCAAAAATAACAAGGGGAATTTTCTTTCTAACCTCCATCTTTAAAGAATTTGAAAGGTTTTTATAAGCACTTTCTGCAAAGGATGCAGAAAGATTGCCCAATTCCTCTATCTTTGGGCTACAATATATCTCAAAATGGTTAGTTTCAATTACCTCCCAGGTAAGATTTTTATACCTAACCTTATTCTTTCCAAAAACCTGGGAGAAAACAAGAGATGAAGAAAAAAAGAAGATTATAAGTATGTGTTTATAAGTCATCTACGGCATAACCAACCAACCTTTTATTGTTTCTGCAATTTCTTTGACAGCCTCTTTGGCATCTAATGCCTTCTCTCTTGTATAGTTAGTTGGCCAGTGGACAGGGTATCTTGTCTCAATATAAAAGGCATTGAGAAGATCGCATTGGGGGAAAAGGGATAAAAGGGAGGGTTCTTTTTTAGCACATATCCTTAGCAACCCGATTAGATTATGTATCTTCTCAAACTCCAGGTTATAAGCAATGATAAATGCTTTAAGGTATTTCTCTGCTGCCTGATGGAAGAAGAAACAAATCTGTGCGTAAAATTCACTCTTTTCTTTAAGATTGGCTTCTGCAAAATTAAAGTCATCATCTGCCTTGCTTAACCATTCATTAACAATCTTTATATCAGCCATAAAGAACTACCCCTTCTTTGAAAATTTTTTTTATAAAAGGGTCTCCCAAAAAAAGACATTCTTCAATCTCTTCTGGCTTATAAACTATATAATCAACAGCCACACAAGTATTTATTAAGCGATATAATTCACTCATCCTCTCAGCTCCATAGTAGGGAACATCTTTTTTTATAATAAAGAGGTCGATGTCGTTTATATTCCTATCTCTTCCTACTGCGGAGCCAAAAAGTATGATTTTATCAGGCTTATATCTTTCAATAATTTGCTTTTTAATACTTTCTATCTCACTTAAGATGCCTTCATTTTCCATCATATTATGTTTAGCTGTTTCAATTAGATAGACTTTTTAGGCCTCCAGACCCTCTGACTCTTTAGACTCAATTTTTATCTTCTTTCCTCCTTGCTGGCGCATCTATTATTCTGGGAAGGACAATGGTGAATCTATTTCCAAATTTCGTGGAGTAAGCAGAAATGTTTCCCTTTAAAAGACCAACAAGCTTTTTTACCAAAAGAAGGCCTGTTTTTCCCTCAAGCCAACCGTTCTCCTTAAATACCTTATCTAAATATTCCTTTGGAATTTCAGGGGCTGTATCAGAAATTTCAAATATAATTGCATCATTTTCCTTGTCTTCCTTAACAAGAAGGGAAACATTGCCCTTTTCGGTAAATTTTATGGCATTTAAAAGGAGCTCATCCAATATCTTTATCAGACGAACCTTGTCGGTTTTTATTTTAATCTCTGGACACAATGCCTCAAAGGAAAGCCCTTTTGCATTTGCCTCATTTTTACACCTTGCGCTAACAATATAGATAATGTTCTTCAACGAAAACTCCTCAATTTCAATCCATATCTTTCCAGAGTTAGCCTTTGCTATCTCCAGGAATTCTAATATAAGAGATAATCCCTTTGAACAAAGGTTGTTTATCTCTTTAACAGATTCTTTTTGTTTTTCATTTAATCCTCCATATTCACTTGAGATGAGAAGATTTGCCTCCTTTGATATATCCTGTAATGGCATTGAGATATCCTGGGTTATGTGGGATAAGAATTCAGCCTTTATCCTTTCCTGCTCCTTTAGCTGTTCAATCTTTTTCTTAAGCTCTAAAGAGAAATTCGTCATCCTTAGATTTGCCTCAATCCTTAAGAGCAGCTCATCGGGATCAAATGGCTTTACTAAATAATCATCTGCTCCTGCCTTAAGACCCGCTATCCTTGAGGATGAATCTCCAAGCACAGTAAGAATGATTATGGGAATATCCATTGTTTTTTCATTGTGTTTTAGCCGTTGAGCTATCTCAAACCCATCTATTCCAGGCATCATAATGTCAAGGAGGATAATATTTGGTTTTTCTTTTTCAACCATAGAAAGGCAGCTGCCACCATCATAGGCAAATATACAGGAATATCCCTTTTCAGCCAAGATGTTTTTTATGCTTTCACACAGCTCTTTCTCATCATCAACAATCAGAATTTTTTCCTTCATACCTTAAGTATAATCTAAAAACAAAAATTTTACAAATAAAAATTAGCGGATATGTTCAGCGAGCGATCTCTTTAAACACATTTATAGTTAATTCCATAACGCTTTATAAAATTTTGAATTTTGAATGTTGAATTTTGAATTAAAAGGGGAAAAATTTTATAAAACTTAACCTTTTTCAATCCAAAATTTAGAATTCAAAATTTCTTAAACAGCTAAACACATACAAATTTTATGTCCTTTACAGGCTTTTGTCAAAGAAAAATAATTTATTTACAAAAGGCAAGAAAAAGTTTATAATTAAAATGTGAAGGGAACAACAATTATTGCTGTAAAAAAGGATGGGAAGGTAGCCATTGGTGGAGATGGCCAGGTTTCATTGGAAAACACCATTATAAAGCATAAGGCAAAAAAGATAAGGAAGATATACGAGGGAAATGTCTTGGCTGGTTTTTCTGGCTCTGTGGCAGATGCCTTTACATTGGTTGAAAGGTTTGAAGGAAAAATAAAGGAATACAAAGGGAATCTGCAAAGGGCAGCTGTTGAGCTGGCAAAGGAATGGAGGATGGATAAATATTTAAGGAGGCTCGAGGCAATGCTGGTTGTTTGTGATAAAGAAAGCCTTTTGCTTATCTCTGGGGGTGGCGAGGTTATTGAACCAGATGATGGAATTTTATCTACCGGCTCAGGGGGTCCATATGCTTTGGCATCAGCAAGGGCATTGATAAAGCATTCAAATCTCAATGCAAAAGAAATCGTTGAGGAATCCTTAAGGATTGCCTCAGAGGTCTGTTTATATACAAATTCAAATATAACAGTGGAGGTGCTTTAAGTGAAAAAAACAATTATTTTTTTGTTAATCATTCCATTTCTTGTCATAGGAGATGAAGGGAAATCCCATTACCTTAAGGCAAAGGCTTATGAGAAAAGCAAAGATTTTTATTCTGCCATAATAGAGTATAAAAAGGCTTTATTAAAAGACCCGGATTCTATAGAGCTTAAAACATCCCTTGCCTTTGCTTATCTTTACAACCACGAAGAAGACCTTGCCTTGAAGGTTTTCTTATCCATTGCAAAAACAAAACCAGAAATATGGCATACAATAGGAAGGATATGTGTAAAGCAAAAAAGATATAAATCCGCAATTGAGGCTTATAATCAAGCCTTAAAGATAAAGGAAAATACCATCATTCTTTATGACCTGGCAGAGGCATACCTCTTTGCAAAGAAAATAGATGGTGCAATCTCAACCTACAAAAGAATTATTGAATTGTCTCCCAAGGAGGAACCTGCATTATTAAGCCTTGGTTTAATTTATGACAAAGAAAAGAAGATAAAGGATGCAATAGAGATATATGAGAAGATATTATCCATAAATCCAAATAATACATTTGCCATAAAAAGGCTTATCCTTTACAACATGTCCAAAAATCCCGAGAGCTCAGAAAAACTTTCCCTTATTCTTCTTGAAAAGGAGAAAAGCCCCGAATCCTATCTTTTGCTTGGAATCTCTCTGGAAAAGAACAAAAAGGAGAGGGAGGCAGAGAAATGCTATAGAAGAACAGTAGAGCTTGGGTTAAAGGAGGGATTTGTAAGGCTTGGATGGCTCCTTTTTAAAAATGAAAGGGATGATGAGGGATTAAAATTGGCTAAAGAAGGACTAGAAAGATTTCCAGAGGATTTTTCTCTCTTGGTGCTTTATGGTGTCCTTCTAAGCCAAAAAAAGGAGCATCAAAGGGCAATTTCTATCTTTAAGGATTTGCTAAAGCGAAACCCTAATGATGACTATCTATATTTCCAATTAGGGGTTGCCTATGATGGTCTTTTAAATAAAAATTGGGCAATAAAGTATCTCTATAAGGCTATAAGGCTAAATCCAAAGAATTCAGCAGGTTATAACTATATTGGATATACCTGGGTAGAAGAGGGAAAGAATTTAAATAGGGCAATGAGGCTTATTGAAAAGGCATTAGAGATAGAGCCAGATAACCCAGCCTACATAGATTCTCTGGGATGGTGCTATTATAAGATGGGAAACCTTGATTTAGCCCTTTCTTTACTCCTTAAGGCGTATAATTTAAAAAACGATGACCCGGTAATATTGGAGCATATCGGCGATGTTTATAATGACAAGGGGATGAAGAAGGAGGCAGAGAAATTTTTAAATCTTTCCCTTGATAAATTTAAGGAGGAAAGGGATAAAGAGAGAATAAGGAAAAAATTTTGAATGATGAATTT
>JBFLYE010000194.1 GCA_040756715.1 bacterium | reverse complement strand
TTAAGTTTTATAAAATTTTTCCCCTTTTAATTCAAAATTCAACATTCAAAATTCATAATTTTATAAAGTTTTCCTTAAGATTATCTAAACACATACATTTTGTAAAGCGTTATGGAATTAACTATAGAATGTATGGATTACATAGTTAAAAATGGTTATATAGAATCCAGTCCAGGATGTGAATATCCACATTTTGTATATCTTGAATGTCCAAATTATTATGGAGATGCTGTAGATGTTGCAATGCCAATATTGCATGGAGTTATGTATATGCGTAAGATTTCTGGTGAACAGTGTTGGTGGGACACTGTAAAAAGATATTATGATCATTGGGCTGAGGATCCAAGCCTTGTAGGAGGTGGGTGGATATGGAATTTACAGCATTTTATAGCCTTAAAACATGAGTATGACGCATTAGGCATATCGAATGTAGAGGTTTCAGATATTACTGATACCTCTGCTACTATCAGATGGGATACAGGTGAACCTGATACCTCTCAGGTTGAGTATGGAACCTCTACTTCTCATGGAGAGATAATCAATCCTAAAATTACCCCGATTGATCCCAATCCAGTGACTCATCATGAAGTAAGATTAAATGGATTATCCAAGTATACAAAATATTACTTCAAGGTAAGATCAGGGGATAAGATGTCTTGGCTTTATACCTTTATAGCTGAAACTCCAGATACTACTCCACCACCGCCTATTGTTCTAACTATAGGCACTATTACCCCAACATTTATTACCCTGAACTGGACTGCTCCAGAAGATGATGGAGCTGTTACTGTAGTTGAAGCTTATGATCTCAGGTGGGCCACTCATACTATTACTGAACAGAATTGGGATAAGGCAATCCAATGTGAATTTGAGCCTCATCCAGCCACTCCTGGGTCAATTCAGCAATATATAATGCATATGAAGGATGGTTTATTACAGGAGACTCTTTATTACTTTGCTATAAAGAGTAAAGATGATGCAGGCAATTGGTCAGCTCTTTCTAATGTTGCTACTGCAACACTGGTAGATATAACTCCCCCTGCAGTACCTACAGACCTTACAGCAATACCTGGAAATGAAAGAGTATCCTTAAGTTGGAGCCAAAATCAAGAGGTTGACTTAGCAGGGTATAGAGTCTATAGGGGATTGAATCCTGTAGTTGTATACACTGATTGTTTCGACACAGATACTACCTCAGAATATACCATGTATGGTCGAGCATCATACTCTTATAGTGAGTCTGAAAATTGGGTTGATTTTGGTTGTTATTATAGTGGGATTACTTTAGTTAAACGATTGGAGGATAGATTGACCCAAGGAGGATTTGAATTCAAGTTCTATCCAATATCTCTTCGTCATGAAGCTGATGCTCGCTATGCAGGAGGGGTTGAGATCGGTATTCGCTCTGATGATGAGAAGAATGGATACTACTTTCTCTTCCCAGCAGAGGTTAGGAAGACGATAATAAAGAAGGTAGTTGATGAAGAGATAGTAGCTGAACTTACTCAATCTGGAGACCATTATCCCATAAATGAGCAGTGGCATACCATAAGGATTGAGTTCAGTCCAGGAACAGTAACAGGATATTTCAATAGAGAAAGAATTCTATCTATCAACGATCCAGAAGCTATACCTACATCAGTTGATACAATCTATATTTGGCTTAGTCGTCAAGAGGGATATTTAGATGATATTGTAGTGGATAGAAGACATGAATGCTGGATAAAGGATGTGGGAACTGCAACTGCTTTTCAAGATACAGGATTAATTAACGGCACCACTTATCACTATGCAATAACTGCTTATGATACTTCCCAAAATGAAAGCCCTTACTCTAATGAAATAACTGCTACTCCAGGGACTGATACCATTTCTCCAGCAGCTATCACTGACTTTGCTGTAGCTGCCATTACTTCTAACTCTATCACCTTAAAATGGACAGCCCCAGGTGATGATGGCTATGAAGGCAGAGCCACTACTTATGATATAAGGTGGGCGACTTATACAATTACAAAAGATAATTGGGGTTCAATTACTACCGGGACTAAGATACTAGTAACCCAACCTGCTTATGGCACAGAGACATTTACAGTTACAGGCTTACAGCCAAACACAACTTACTGGTTTGCCATTAAAACAGCCGATGAGGTGCCAAACTGGTCTAATCTCTCAAATGTGGCAACTGCAACCCCCTCTTCTCCAAAAATCACCCTCACAAAGAAAGCAAGCGAACAGAAGGTCTATTCAAAAGGAACAATAACCTATATGATTACCTATAAAAATGAGGGTCAAGCAACAGCAATGAATGTTGTGATTATTGATGTTTTGCCGAAGAATACAGTATTAGAGTCAGAAGTTGAGAGTCAGGGGTCAGAAGTCAGATATTGGTATGGTGGGAAGTGGCATTCAGAATTCAGCTCAAAGGCCACCAAGGTAAAATGGATCTTCAAAGACCCTATCCCTCCAGGTGAAGTAGGCACAGTCAGTTTTACGGTGAGGGTGGAGTGAAAATTTATTGACATATACACCTAAATTGAATATAATTGGTGTATGAGGAGGTGGTTGCCATGAGAACAAATATTGAGTTTGACAGAGAGTTGGTAGGGGAAGGATTAAGGTTGACCAACTGTCGAACCAAAAAGGAGTTGGTGAATCTGGCCCTTTCAGAGTTGGTTAAGAGGAAGCGACGAAAGGAGATTCTGAAATTAGAGGGCAGAATAACCTGGGAAGGGGATTTGGATGAGATGCGGAGAGGCAGGATATGATCTTGGTAGATACAACCGTCTGGATTGACTTCTTCTCCAAAAAACCATCTCTTTACAAAAAGGAACTGCACAGGTTGATTGAAGAAGAGGAAGATGTTTGCCTCTTGGATATTACATTGGCTGAGATTCTGCAAGGAATAAAAGAAGATAGGGAGTTTGAAAAGACAAAGGAACATCTTCTTCAATTTCCAATTTACAGCCCAAAAGGGATCGACACATTTATTATGTCCGCTCAAATCTATCAGCTCTGCAGAAGAGAAGGCAAGACCATAAGAAGGACTATAGACTGTCTTATTGCCGCCTGTGCGATGGAACACAGTCTTTTTCTTTTCCATAATGATAAAGATTTTGAGGCTATTAGTGAAGTTATTGGGTTGAAGGTTTATAGTGTATAAATTTTAAGATGAAGAGATTTATTTTGTTGCTTATTTGTATGTGTTTAGAACCAGGAAGAACACGAAGGTGTAAATTTTTAAGTTGCTTCGTGCCTCTTTCTGCGCTTCGTGGTTATTTTCCCTTTCGCTTGCAGCACCTTTTACGGATTAGACAATTATACAGAAGCTAAACACATACTAAAAAAGCTAATATTTAATCATATAAATATTTTACAATTTAAATTTAAAATGTTCAAAGCAGGCTATATTTCTCTGGTTGGAAAGCCAAATGTTGGAAAGTCAAGCTTGATGAATACGCTTTTAAAAGAGAAGGTTTCATCGGTAAGTCCAAAGCCACAGACAACAAGGCATCAAATACTTGGGATTTTAAACCTTCCTAATGTCCAGGCAATATTTGTTGATACCCCTGGTTTGATGATAAAGCAGAAGGACAAATTAGATGAGAGAATGATAAAAAAGGCAAGGTCTGCACTTAGGGATTCCGACCTTTCCCTTCTCATTGTTGAGCCTTTTGAGAGGGAAATTATCCCAAATTTTATTAAAAAAAATACAATCCTCGCCATTAACAAGATAGACCTGGTTGATAAACTTAAGCTCCTTCCTTTGATAGAATATTATAATGGCTTAAACCTATTCCTAAAGATAATCCCAATCTCTGCTAAGAAAGGAATAAATTGCCCTGAATTGCTTAGTGAAATTATCTCCCTTCTCCCCTTTCATCCACCATTCTATGATACTGAGATTCTCTCCATACATCCCGAAAGGTTCTTTGCAGAAGAGGTAATCAGGGAAAAGGTCTTCTTGTTTTATGGCGATGAAATACCTTATGATACAACTGTTGTGGTTGAGGAATTCAAAGAGGAAGAACAAAGAAAGGACTATATCAGGGCTATTATCTATGTTAATAGAGAAAGCCAAAAGGCAATCTTGATAGGAAAAAAGGGGAAGGCATTAAAAAGGATAGGAGAAAAGGCAAGAAGGGAGATTGAGGCATTTCACAATAAGCCTGTCTACCTTGAGCTTGTTGTAAAAGAAAAGAAAGATTGGAGAAAGAAGGATAAAATCCTGAATGAGTTGGGATATTGACAAAAGAGGAGAGGAAAGATTATTATTAAAAGACAATGATTATAGTTTTTGAGCCAGGTTGTAAAGAAGAGAGGATTGACCATGTAGCAGAAAAAATCTCATCATTAGGCCTTAAGCCAATGGTTTCAAAGGGCATAGAGAGGACAGTAATAAATGTTATTGGCGATGAGAGGATATTGGATAGGGATCAATTGGAGGCATTTGCTGGTGTTGAGAGAGTCATACCCATCCTTAAGCCATTTAAGCTTGCAAGCAGGGAATTCAAGCAGGAAGATACAAAAATTGATGTAGGAGGAGTAATTATTGGAGGGAAAAAGGTTGTTGTAATGGCAGGTCCTTGCTCGGTTGAAGGAAGAAAGGAAATAATAGAGATTGCAAAGCTTGTAAAGGAAAGGGGTGCCTCTATGCTTCGTGGTGGTGCATTCAAACCAAGGACATCGCCATATAGCTTCCAGGGGCTTGAGGAGGATGGGCTAAAATACCTAAAGGAGGCATCCGAAACAACAGGGCTTCCTATTGTCTCTGAGCTTATGGATACAAAGGATATTGAACTCCTTTTAAAATATGTTGATATTATTCAGATAGGAGCAAGGAATATGCAGAATTTCTCATTATTAAAGGAGGTTGGAAAGATAAATAAGCCTGTTCTTCTAAAAAGGGGTCTATCTGCTACGATAACAGAATTCCTAATGGCAGCAGAATATGTCTTATCGGGTGGAAACCTTTATGTTATTTTATGCGAGCGGGGGATAAGGACATTTGTTGACCATTCCAGAAATACCTTGGATGTTGCAGGAATTGCTGTTTTGAAAGAGCTTACCCACCTTCCGGTTATCTCAGATCCATCCCATGCCGCTGGAAATTGGAAGCTTGTTACGCCCCTTGCCTTATCCTCAATTGCTTCGGGATGCGATGGCCTTATAATTGAGGTTCACCAAAACCCAGAGGCCGCATTCTCTGATGGGGAACAAAGCCTAAAGCCTAAAAAATTTGCTATTCTAATGGATGAGGCAAGAAAGGTAGCAAATGCTTTGGGTAAGGATTTATGATAAGAATTAAAGACCTTAAGAAAAATTATGGTGAAAAAACCATCCTTGATATTCCAAAACAGGATTTTGAAAAAGAAAGGATATATTGCATATTCGGTCCAAATGGTGCTGGAAAGACAACCCTTTTAAATCTTCTCTCCTTTCTTGATAAGCCATCATCTGGAACAATAGAATTTAAAGGAGAAAGAAGAAATATTGGCTATTTAAGGCAGGATCCATTGCTATTTCAGGGCTCTATTTTTTCCAATATAGAATTTGGCCTTAAAATAAGGAAAATAAGGGATAAAAATAGGGTTTATGAGATAATGGATGAGCTTTCTATAGAAAAGATTAAAGACAAAAAGCCAGATGAGATCTCTTATGGTGAGCTTAAAAGGGTAGCTCTAGCAAGGGCTATTGTTTTTGAGCCAGAGGTCTTATTGCTTGATGAGCCAACCGCAAATATAGACCCAACAAGCATTAAGATAATTGAGGAGCTTATTAAGAGGATAAATAAGGAAAAGAGAACAACCATTATCTTTTCAACGCATAATATTTCATCTGGATACAGGGTTACAGATAATATCCTCTCTATTGTTTCTGGAAGGATAGAGAATGGGGGGATAAAAAATCTATTCCCCTGCATTTTTCCAAAGGGCAAAGGGTTAAAACAGGCAATGATAAAGGATGATGTAGGGATTTGGGTTATCACAGAGAATGAAGGAAAGGGTTATGTTTTAATTGAGGAAACCGCAATTGTTGTTTCAAAAGAGCCCCTTATATCATCCTGCAGAAATTCATTAAAGGGAAGGGTAATTAAGCTTGAGGAAATAAAA
The DNA here is from genome assembly GCA_040756715.1 of bacterium. NCBI lineage: Bacteria > bacterium. The sequence goes on along the minus strand of JBFLYE010000194.1, from coordinate 813 downwards.
AAAGATATGGTCTCTTTGGGAGTTGATGTTTTAGGATTGACATTTTATGCTACAATCACGCTGACCTCTCTATCTTTGCTTTCCATTACCCTTGGCTCATCCCTTTATCTCTCCTTTAAGGCATCAGAGGTTAGGGTAATTTAAAATTGGTATCTGTCTAGCTGTTTATGAAAATTTTTGTAAGGGTAAAAACAAGAGCTAAACTGGAAAAAGTTGAGAAGAAAGACGAAAGTAATTTTAGGGTTTTAAGTAAAGGAAGGGCCTGTTAAGGGTAGAGCAAACCAGAGGGTAATAGAGCTTTTATCTAACTATTTTCAAATTCCCAAATTAAAAATCAAAATTATTTTCGGCGAATTTTCTCCCCACAAAATTATTGAAATCTGTGATTAAATCCGGCGAGGGTAGGATTTGAACCCACGGTGCCTTTAAAACACAACGGTTTTCAAGACCGCCGCATTAAACCACTCTGCCACCTCGCCTTTGTCGCTCGTTCCTTATTTACTAATGGTTAAAGAAACAAGGTGAAATCCCAGATTATCATCCTCCATAATCCCATAATCAAGCCTTATATTTTTTGTTTTTATCCCAATCCCAGCTGTAATAAACCCCTTTCCATAAAAACCTCCCCTTACAGCAAGATAGGGCAAAACCTCCCTTTCAAAACCCAAGCTAACACTGCTTTGCTCCCTTTTATCCTCATCTTCTGCATACCAATCATTAATGTTATTAAGTCCATAGAAATCTATAGCAACTATGGTCTTGTTATCGGGCTTTAAGGCTACACCTCCTACTACGGTTAATGGATTTTTTAGC
>JBFLYE010000193.1 GCA_040756715.1 bacterium | reverse complement strand
ATATAAGACAGCTAAACAACGGCTATGGTAATTTGGTTAAGAGAGAAGCTAAACACGTACCTTTATTTAGACCTATTAGAGGCAGAGCTATTTAATGACCTTATGGCTAATCCTAAAAGGCTTGAAAATCTTATTCCCAAAGATTTTGAAGATTGGATTTATTGTGGATGAGGTGCAAATGGTTCCCGAACTCCTGAATGAGGTTCACCGATTGATTGAGAAATACAAGTATAAATTTATTTTGACCGGTTCAAGTGCCAGAAAATTAAGGAGAAGAGGACTAAATCTGCTTGCGGGCAGAGCCTTGCGATATGCTCTCCATCCCCTTACCGTTGCTGAACTTGGTAAGGATTTCAGCCTGAACCATTCTTTGGTCTATGGGCAATTGCCTTGTGCTTATACGGAATCTCTTCCCCAAAAATATTTGGAAAGTTATGTTAAAACCTATTTGCAAGAAGAGGTAGAACAAGAGGGATTAACTAGGAATTTAGGCGCATTTTATAGGTTTTTGGAATCTGCCAGTTTTTCACAAGCCTCTATTTTAAATACCTCCTCAGTAAGCCGTGATTGTGCCGTGGAGCGTAAAAGAGTGGAAAATTATTTGCCATATTAGAAGATCTGCTTATCGCCTACAGAGTGCCTGTTTTTACTAAAAGGGCAAAAAGGCGGTTGGTTTCCCATCCGAAATTCTATTTTTTTGATGTGGGAGTTTATCGCACCCTGAGGCCAAAAGGACCTTTGGATATGCCTGAGGAGATTGAAGGACAGGCTATGGAAACCTTGCTGTTTCAGGAATTAAAGGCGATAAATGACTATCTTGATTTGGGCTATCAGATATTTTATTGGAGGACAGCAAACAATATGGAAGTAGATTTTGTGTTATATGGCGATAAAGGAATCAAGGCATTTGAAATAAAGCGAACCAGAAAAATTACTCCATCTTTGCTTAGAGGCCTAAAGGCATTTTTGAAAGATTATCCATTTGCCAAAACCTATTTTCTCTATGGTGGAGAACGCAGGGTTTATGAAGGTGATATTGAGGTCATTCCTATAGAAGGTACGTGTGTAGCTTCTCTCTTAACCAAATTACCATAGCCGTTGTTTAGCTGTCCTATATACCTAGGCACAAAGGGGCAAAGGCACAAAGAAAGCAAGTAATAAATAAACTCTCTCGCCTTTGTGCCTCTGTGCCTTTGTGCCTATTTCCCAATTTTATTCTCACCGAGCTAAACACATACAAAGAGATAGATAAAATTGATGATGCAACTAAAATAAGCACGAGGAACCTTGAATATTGCACAGAAAATAAATAGCTTCCTGACATCTCAAGATGTCACCGCTGCTTAGCTGCCATTGAAAGGATAAAGGGAAACCGAAAGGAAGCTCAGGTCCATCTTCAGCAGGCACTTGAGATTGCCAGAAAGGTTGGCATGCCAGAGCTTGAAATAGAAGCCTTGCTTGAGTTGAGCAGGTTATGGCTGGATATGAAGAGATATAAAGAAGCTATCCAAGATGCAAACTAAGTCCTTAAGCTATGTGAAAGAACAGGCTTTAGACTCTACGAACCCGAGGCAGAGCTAGTCTTAGCAAAGGCATATCTGAGGTTAAATGATCTTGACCAGAGCAAAACCTTCGCCCAATCTGCCTACCAAAAAGCCAGCCAGATGCACTACCACTGGCCCAAGGTTGAAGCCAGCCAGCTCTTGAAAGAAATATCTTGACAAATTTAGACTTATAATATATTATATATTTCTGGAAATCATATAAAAGGATGATTTAGAGAAATGAAATACTTGGAGTTTAAAAATATCTTTAGAAAATTCCCTATTATTTCCTCAAGCCATATCTTCAATCTTACCACAAAACCCCGTTCCTTAAAGAACCAACTAAGTATCTGGCAAAGGAAAGGGTTGGTCATCAAGTTAAAGAAAGGGTTGTATATCTTGAACGAGCAAGACCGAAAGATTACCCCTTCAAGGCTTTTTATGGCTAATGCCTTATACTCACCCTCTTACATCAGCACTGAATATGCCCTTTCTTACTATGGTCTAATCCCTGAAAGGGTAGAAGACCTCACCTCTGTTACGACCAAAAAGACTATTGATTTTAAGAATCTATTTGGCACTTTTCGTTATCAGCATTTAAAGACAGAGCTCTTTTTTGGTATGACTCAGATAACAGATGAGAATGGACTTTTGGTTCTCTTGGCTTATCCTGAAAAGGCTATGCTTGACTTCATCTACTTGAACTTACAGGATTTTAAGAATAAAGGAATGGATATCTTTGAGGATTCTTATCGGTTTGGGAATCTGAATATACTAAAGAAGAAAAGGTTAATGGAATTTGCCAAAAGATACAAAAATAAGGTATTTATGGATATTGTGAATAATCTGTTGAATTTTATGAACCAAAAGGAGCAGCTTTGATGTTAGATTTAATCAAAAAGGCACTTTTAGAGGTTGAAACCCGTGAGGAAAAGATCCACATTGTGAGGGAATTCTTGCAGGTGCTCATATTAAAAATCTTGTATGATAAGGGTTATTTCAAGAACCTTGCCTTTGTTGGCGGAACAGCATTAAGGGTTCTTTATGATGTGCAAAGATTTTCAGAAGACCTTGATTTTTCACTTATTAACAGGGAAGGGTACGATTTTGATACCTTCTTAAGAAAGGTTGTCTATGAATTAGAGAAAAATGGATTTTCTTTGGATATTAAAGAGAGAAAGGAAAAGACCGTTTGGGAAGCCATGCTTAAATTTAAGGAGGTCTTATTTACATTAGGTCTATCTAAGCTGAAGAATGAGAAGGTTTCTATCCGAGTAGAGGTGGATTCAAATCCACCGACTGGCTGGAACACGGATATCTCTTTGATAAACAAATACTTTGTCTTTACCATAACACATTTTGATATCCCCTCTCTTTATGCCACAAAGCTCCATGCTTGTTTTTTTAGAAGATATACTAAAGGACGAGATTTTTATGACCTTCTGTGGTATCTTGGGAAGAAGACCTTACCTAATTTCACACTTCTCAATAACGCTATCGAGCAAACAGAGGGTAAAAGGGTAGATGTGCGTGAGGAAAATTTTAGAGATTTCTTAAAACAAAGATTAGCCCATATTGATTTTGTGAAGGTAAGGAAAGGGGTAGAGAGGTTTATAGTAGACAAAAAAGAGCTCAAATTATTAGATAAGGATTTAATCTTCAACTTCCTTGACCTTAAATAATCTGTAATCTGTGAAATCTACAGGGGTATTGGTAAATAAGAAATGAAAAGTTAGGGGGGACCTACTCTTTCTTGAAAGAAAGAGTAGGCAGAAAGAACTTAAGATTCTTATTGCCCGCAAGGTTGGTATGCCTTCTCTTGAAATGTACGTGTTTAGCTAATGCTTAATGTATCCTAAAGTTAGGAAAGAAGATATGGAAAATTCTAAATACATAAGCACGAAATTCTAAACAAATTCAAAGCACAAGATCCAAATGACCAAAACAATGGCCGATGTTTTGGATTTTGAACATTTGGATTTTGATATTGTTTAGGATTTTGAATTTAGGATTTATTAAAGATTGATACTTTTTATGTAGGAGCTAAACACATACCTTGAAATAGAAGCCTTACTTGAGTTTGGCAGGTTGTGGTTGGATATGAAGAAATATAAAGAGGCTATCTCTCAGACAAACCAAGTCCTGAAGCTATGTGCTCGCACAGGCTTCAAACTTTACGAACCCGAGGCAGAGCTAATCTTAGCCAAGGCATATTTATTCCAAAAAGATAGAGATAAAGCAAAGAATTTTGCCAATTCCATCTACAAAAAAGCCAAAGAGATGGGCTACCACTCACCTGAGATTAAGGCTGGCCAGTTATTAGAGAAGATGGATTACCTCCTAAAGGTTCCTTCTATCCTTTGATTTCTTACGCTCTTCTCTGATTCCTTCTATGACTCCCATTATAAGTGAGCCAAATAGCCAAAAGAGGATTATATAGACAATATCTGTTGTGGTAATCTCTGACCATGACCAGTCCATTTCACACCTCCTTCCCCCATAACAAAAGGGGCAACAAATCAATATCGGCGACCCGCTAGGAACTCCGATAAAGACTGCTACCCCTGGATAGCAGCCTTCTCTTACCGGTAGGTCAGAGGGAAAACCCTCTTTAAGAAAAAGGCTAAATCAACCCTATAATTATCTTACCAAACCAACCCCATCTTGTCAAGTCATTTTCGCCAAAAATTTTCTCTCCATATCAAAACCTCAAGTAATTGCCCCATAATACATATATTATCCTAAGTTTTGTAGTGCCGACTATCAAAAAATCCCTTGACATATTTGGAAT
>JBFLYE010000192.1 GCA_040756715.1 bacterium | reverse complement strand
AAGTTTTATAAAATTTTTCCCCTTTTAATTCAAAATTCAACATTCAAAATTCATAATTTTATAAAGTTTTCCTTAAGATTATCTAAACACATACATTTTGTAAAGCGTTATGGAATTAACTATAAGTATTGCATTTATAAGATATATTGACTCAAATCTTTATCTTCTATAATCTTTTCCAATTTCTTCCTGATATAGGGAGGGTCTATTATAACCTTCTTCTCAGCAATATTTGGTGCCTGAAATGAGATGTCCTCAAGGAGCTTTTCCATAATGGTATATAACCTCCTTGCTCCTATGTCCTCTGTCCTTTCATTAACCAAGGCGGCAATCCCTGCCACTTCATCTATTGCCTCCTCTGGAAAAACAAGCTCAATTCCTTCTGTTTTAAGGAGGGCTTTATATTGTTTTATCAAGGCATTCTTTGGGCTGACCAGGATAAGCTTAAAATCCTCCTTTTTTAATGATGAAAGCTCAACCCTTATGGGAAATCTTCCTTGAAGCTCAGGAATCAGGTCAGATGGTTTGGAGGCAGCAAATGTGCCTGCGGCAATAAATAGAATGTGATTTGTCTTTACAGGGCCATACCTTGTCATCACCGTTGAGCCTTCAACAATAGGAAGCAAATCCCTCTGAACACCCTCCCTTGAAATATCTGGCCCATAGCTTCCCTTACTATTGCCACAAATTTTATCAAGCTCATCAAGAAATATTATACCCTCTTCCTCAACCTTTTTTATCGCCTCTTTAACAACCTTATCATGGTCAATAAGCTTTTCTGTTTCTTCAAGCAAAAGGATATTCCTCGCCTCCTCCACAGATATTTTTTTTCTCTTTCTCTTTCCGGGAAGGATATTAGAGAGGCTTTCAAAGAGACCAGAGTCAAAGATGCTTTCCATCCCTGGCATAGCAAATACCTCAACCATGGGAGGTGTTTCCTTTGCCTCAATCTCAATAAGCCTTTTCTCCATTTCCCCACTTTTAAGCATTCTCCTTATCTTTTCCCTTGTCTCCTCCCTTGGCTCTTGTTTTCCTGCGGGAAGGAGGAGGGAGACAAGCCTTTCTTCAACAAAGGAGGCTGCCTTATCCTTTACCTTCTCATATTCCCTTGCCTTTATCATATTTACTGTGATATTCACAAGGTCTCTTACCATAGATTCTACATCCCTACCCACATATCCTACCTCAGTGAATTTTGTTGCCTCAACCTTTAAGAAGGGAAGGTCAGCAAGCTGGGAAACCCTTCTTGAGATTTCTGTTTTTCCAACCCCGGTTGGTCCAATCATAATGATATTCTTTGGACAAACCTCATCCTTTAGCTCATCGGGAAGTCTTATCCTTCTGTATCTATTGCGCATAGCAATAGCTACAGCCTTCTTTGCCTCTTTTTGTCCGATGATATATTTATCTAGCTCAGCGACAATCTCAGATGGCGTAAGCTTCATTAGCGTTTTATAAAATTCAAAAGCGTTATTGAAGAAATTTCTAAAGTTAAAATCTTACAAAAAGATGGGGAAAAAGTCAATTGTGAGAAGCTATACAAAAGCAATTGATTTTTTGTCTGTGTTTAGAATGAAGAAGGTTAACTTTATCAATACAGAGGGAAGATGGTAGTATAAATCGAAAACAATCGTTGCCTATAATTGATTGTTGTGGTATAATTAGATGATGTTTATCTATTTTTTTGTGTTTTTAACCGGGGCAACCGGGCTTGTTTATGAAGTAACCTGGCAGAAATACTTAAGCAGGTTGCTGGGCAACGACACAGCCGCTGTGGCAATCATCCTGGCGATCTTCCTGGGTGGATTATCCCTGGGTTACTATTTGTGCGGCAAATTGACCACCCTGGTCAAGAACCATTTTAAGGGATATGCCTTGCTGGAAGTAGCCATTGCCTTGTGGTGCTCTTACTTTCCCAATATCTTTAGCAAAGTTGAATCTTTTACCCGAAATTGGAGTTTTTCGCCTCCTTTTTTGATAATTTTCCAGGGGCTTTTCTCTTCGGCACTCCTTATGGCTCTGCCCACGATGTGTATGGGGGGCACTATTCCATTTCTAACCCGTGCCATATCAAGGAATCTTGTCGAATCCACCCGTGTTCATGCCAGGATTTATGCGATAAATACAGCCGGAGCATTTTTGGGTACATTGCTGGCTGGGTTTTATCTGATTCCCAGCCTTGGCCTGCCACTTACTATGGCGATCACTGCCCTGGGGAATCTAGGAGCATCCATATTCTTCTATCTGCTTGGTATGATAAAAGGAAAATCGCAGGAATCCCCTTTAAGTTCTGAGAGTGTTAGGATAAAGGGCTTAACCCAATTGAGATATCCACCCTATATCCTCTATGGGATAGCCTTCTTAAGTGGTTTCTATGTTATGGTCTTAGAGAATGTGCTGATAAGGATTACCAATCTTTCCTTAGGCAGCTCCTCCTATTCTTTTTGCATGATCGTAGCCGTTTTTATCCTTTCCATCGCTTGCGGGAGCTTTCTGGTTGAAAGATTAAAAACCCTGCCCAGATATTTATTGTTTGCCAATCAACTAGCCATTACATTATTACTACCCTTGGTTTACCTTTCCCTTGACACCTGGCCTTACTGGGCACATGTGATCCGTATAGCATTTCAACCAAATATGGTAGGCTTTTTTGGTTATTACACCTATGTATTTTTAGCGATGACCCTAGTCTTAATCCTGCCAGTATCACTTATGGGTGCTACCCTTCCCATTGCCTTTCACGAGTTAAAAGAAGACCTTAAAAATGTAGGCAGGCACTCGGGATTCCTTTTTTCCTATAATACAATAGGAAATCTTATGGGAAGCTTAGCCGGTGGTATTGTTTTCTACTATTTTTTAAATAACCCAGGCATTTTCTTAGTCGCTATTTTTCTCTCTGCCTGTTCTACCCTTCTCTCTGGTTGGCACTTAGGGAGAAACTATTATCTACCTGCTCTAGCTTTGGCAATTCTAGTTTTTTTCTCTATTCTCTATACCCCTTTCTACCGTATAGAGAACTTTATGATCGGGACATTTCGCGAGATGAGGCGACTTCCCTATTCACTAAGTGGCCCTTCTAATTTTTTCAAAAGATTTCACCAGGGACAAGCCTTAAGATTTTATAAGGATGGGCCAAGCTGCACTGTCTCAGTAATTGAAAGCCTAAAAGCCTCAACTAAAAGTAAAAAATCCTTAGCCATTATCGTTAATGGCAAGTCAGATTCTTCCACCACAGAAGACATCTACACCCTTAAGCTTTCTGCCCATCTTCCCGCCCTTCTTTCCGAAAAAAGAAAAAAGGTTATGGTGATTGGTTTGGGTACAGGGGTTACCGCAGGAGAGATGTCACTTTACCCAGATATTGAAAGAATTGATCTGGCTGAGATCTCGCCAACCGTAGTAAAAGCCCTACCATATTTTTACCAGTCCACCTATAATCTCCATAAAAATCCAAGGGTTAAGATCCATATTGGCGATGCATTTCGCATTCTAGGAAGAAGCCAAGAAAAGTGGGATATTGTAATCTCAGAGCCGAGCAATCCCTGGGTAACCGGAGTAGATCTCCTCTTTACCAAGGAATTTTACCGTCTAGTAAAGCAACACCTGAGCGAGAAAGGGATATTGCTGCAGTGGGTTCAAATCTATTCGGCTAGCCCTTCTATGGTGGGAATGATGATCAACACCCTTCAGGAGGAATTTAAGTGCTCGCATGTATTTATTGCCAATGCGGGAGACCTTCTCATCCTTGCTTCCAACAAACCCTTTTCCCTTAAGGATATAGAAAGGGCGGGTGAAACCCTAAACCAAAATAAAAAGGTAAAGGCTTCATTAGAAGAGATAAATTTTAATTCCATAGATGAGATTTTAATCAGGGAGATCTGGACTCCTTCCTATCTCTTTGATTACTTTTCTCGCTTTCCTCTTCAGACAATGGATCGTCCCTCCCTTCATTACATTGCCGGTAAAAGCTTTTTTCAAGAAGAGTCTGTGCCAGCAGCTCTTTTATTAAACCAGGAGACATCCAGCTACTTTCCCGAATATCTTATCGCGATGAGGTATAAGAATTGGCAGGATTTTCCCTTTTCTCAAGAAAGGTTTAACTCCCTTTTGCTCTCTGTAAGGGATAAGGTTTCGGGATCTGTTTTGCCGGTTGCTTCTGCTTTAAGGCTAAAGGCCCATTTAAGCAATCCGGCTAAGTATCCCCTTTCCAGGCTAGAAAGGGAAGAAATGGGAGTGGAGTTGATTCCCTTTATCAGGCAAATGCCAGAAAAAGAGGGTGAATGGTCAAAAATAGGGCTTGAGGGGGCCTCCTTTCGCAAAAAGGCAGGGGTTTTAATTGCGAGATTAAAATATAGAAACTGGGTGGTTCCCTATCCCATAGATGGACTGAAATCCTTACTTGAGCAAGGAATTAAGAGGGGTAAAGATGTTTATGAAAAGAATTGGTGTAGCCTTCAGCTTGCCCTCCTTTTGCTCTCAGAAAGGGTTGAAAAGGAAAGGGTAGAAGTCCTTCTTGAGCAGGCAATTAAAGGAAGCAATGGGAAGCCTATTTTGAAAAAGGGGGATGGGGTTTTATGGCAAAGGGTTAATCGGCTATTGTATTTTAAATAAGCTTTAAAAAAACTTGACAAAATTTAATTTTTATAGTATATTTAATATAGAAATCAATACTTAAAGTATTGAAGGGAATAAATTTTAAAAAAGGGAGGTGAGAGAAGATGAAGAGAAAGGGTTTTACCTTGATTGAGTTAATGATTGTGGTTGCAATCATTGGGATATTACTGGCAATGCTCCTTCCTAGGGTAGGTCTTTTGATTGATCGAGCCAGAGAAAGGACAACGGGAAAGAACCTTAAGAATCTTTATACCGGGATATTTAATGGCTCACAGGGAGACCTTGGAAAGATGGACTATCCAACAGACGTGAACGATCTTTACGGCAGGATACTTGCTCCCCTCTATCCCGACAGAAATGATGATGACCTGTTAGATGTTCCTGTAGCACTATTAAGCAGGGGTGTACACAGTGGAAATGGAAGCGATAATGGAGCAGTAGTATTTGTTACAGGTGCGGATGCGAATAGCGATGGCACTCTTACTGACACCGAGCTACAAGCCGCAGTACTGGGACAAAAAGGAAACAGAGCAACGGCCGCAAACTATAATAATGCTGAGTGTCCAGGAAGGGCTAGTTCGGAGGCATGTGATGGAGGCTGGTTATATCTAGCAACCCAGTGTGGAGATAGAAGGGGTGAGGTGGTAATAGACTGTGATTGCCTTGATACATATGGCACCCCATATTACCAGTATCGCTGTGAATAAGCCAGGGGGTTAAGAGAAAGAGAGGGCGGCAGCTGCCGCCCTCTTTTATTTTATGGCAAACTGCTATCGAGGGAATTTATTTTAAGTCAACCAAAAGAGAAAAGAGGTATTTGCCCCTCTCATCTCTTTTTAGCTTTAAAAAGTCATCCCGATTTATCGTTTCCCAAAGCACATGGATGAAAGGGATTTTCCTTTTAAATTCAGGCAGCTTAAGCATCTTTAAAAAAGACTCCTTAGCAGATTCTATTCTTCCTTCCATTATCTCTGAAAGGCTGAATGATAGATGATAGAGAAAGTTTGCCTTATGGTTTAAAGGCCACCACTCCTCTATAGATCTTTCTATCAATTGCCAGGCTTTGGGGATTAAAAGGGGCTCATTCCTTTTAAAATAGACTAAGGTCATTCCAAAGAGTGCCTCTGATGCCATTGAAGAATAGGTAGGCTCAATGGCTTTTATGATTCTGATAGAGAGGAGGGCTTTTTTAAATATAGATATAGCCTTTTCAAGGTTATCCTCCTTTATATAACGAAGCCCCTTTGAGATGAGATAGCGATACAAAAGCCAATAAATGGCGATGATAAAAAGAAAAAGCCTCCAGGCAAGCCTTCTAAATACCAGAGCAACCACTAATGCTACCTCATAGACCATAGGATGCTCAATAAAGAATGGGAATAGGCAGGTAATGAGCATAATCATCGCTATATCAATAGAGAGGCTAATCAGGACAAAGGAGAGGTATATGCGAAGGGGAGGCCATTTTATCAAGGCTGTAATGATAAGGGAAAAAAGGAGAACCAAGATAATCCCAGAAGGAAGATAAAGGAGAAGAAAGAAAAGGTATGGTTTTATAAGCTCTAAAGGAACATTTTTTATCACATCCTTGGAAATGAAAAGGGAGAATAAAAAAAGAATGGCTATGGGAAGATAAAGGTATAAAATCCACCTTTTCTTTATGATATATCTACAAAGCATAGGATAGCCCCTGATTAAGAAATTTCCTATCCAATGGGTGATCATAAGGAGAATAAACGAGTCAAGCCAGATAAAAAGATAGGTAAATAGATATAAGGGAAACCATCTTAAAGAAAATGCCTCCCCCAGATAAAAATAAAAGTTGTCTAATGAAGAGGAAAGGAAGGCTCCCTTTATGTAGGATTTGAAAGAATCGAGGAATTGGTTTTTAAGATAATAAACATTCCCCCGCACAAAATAAGCTCTATCGAGGTTTG
>JBFLYE010000191.1 GCA_040756715.1 bacterium | reverse complement strand
AGTTTTATAAAATTTTTCCCCTTTTAATTCAAAATTCAACATTCAAAATTCAAAATTTTATATAAAGTTTTCCTTAAGATTATCTAAACCCATACATTTTGTAAAGCGTTATGGAATTAACTATAATATTCACATATTGCCATAACAAGACCTTCATCTGTAAAGGTAGAAGCAATAATATCGGGAACAAACCCATTGTCCATTAGAGCCTTGCTGGTTATAGGTCCTATGCTTGCAATTTTAAGAGAAGGAATATTTTCTACTAGCTTAATGAAGGAATAAACACAAGATGGGCTGGTAAAGCAAATTACATCTATTTCGTTGTTTTGGATGATGCTTTTTATAGGGCTTGGGTCTTGTTCTGTTGGCTTTGCCTCATATAATATAAGGCTTTCCACATTTGCACCTTTCTCAGAAAGGCCTGAAATAAGAATATCCCTTCCCTTCTTTGACCTTATAACAAGGATCTTTTTGTCCTTGATGCCTTCCTTTAAAAGCACCTCAAGCAAGGCTTCTTGCTGGTAAGTTTCTGGCATAATATCTACCTTAATTTTAAGCCTTGCTATCTCATCCCTTGTTTTCTCTCCAATTGCCGCAATCTTTGGCCCATAAAAACCCCTTAGATCATCCAATTTTTCAAAGAATAGCCTAACGCCATTGGTGGATGTAAAGACAAGCCAATCGTAGGTATTTATCCTTTCTAAGATATAAGGAAGGCTGGGATCATTATATCGAACAATGGAGATTATGGGAAATTTGATCACAGATGCCCCTTTATCAAAAAGCATATTTGCCAGGTTATCTATTTGTCCTTCTGGCCTTAAAATAAGGATTTTCTTTCCAAATAAGGGCTTTTTCTCAAACCAGAGCATTTTTTCTCGCAATTTCACAACCTCGCCAATTACAATCACCCCAGGTGGGGTAATATTGTTTTCTTTTACCAATTTTGGCATTTCTTTCAAACTTCCTGTAATTGTTTTTTGATCGGGAAGGCTTCCCCATCTTATAACCGCGGTTGGTGTTTTTGGGTCTTTTCCATTTTCTATGAGGTTTTGGACAATCTCTCCAATATTTTCAATCCCCATAAGGATAATGAGGGTTCCACCTATTTTTGCCATTTCTTTCCAACTAATATTTTCATTATCCTTTCTATGGCCGGTAATGATTGTGCAAGCTGAGGCATAACCCCGATGGGTTATAGAGATTCCAGCATACAAGGGGCAAGCAAGTGCCGAGGATATTCCCGGGATTATCTCAACCTCAACCCCTTTTTCCATAAGATATAGCGCCTCCTCTCCACCTCTTCCAAACAAGAAGGGATCCCCTCCTTTAAGCCTTGCCACAATATTTCCGCTTTGGGCAAGGTTATAAAGAAGGCTGTTTATCTCATCCTGCTCCATAATGTGATTTTGCCCCATCTTTCCTACACACAAAAGGCTTTTGTTTTTTGGGAGGGTATCAATTATCTCTTTTGAGACAAGGCAATCGTATAAAATTATATCTGATTCCTCAATTGCTTTAATTGCCTTTAGGGTAAGAAGAGAAGGGTCGCCTGGCCCTGCTCCGATAAGGTAGACCTTTCCTTTCAAGGATTAACAAAGGTAAGCCAGGGATGGTATTGGGGAAGGTTTCCTTTTACCGCATCAAAGAATATATTTTGTATCTTCTCGGTTAAAGGACCCCTTTTGCCATCTTTGATTATCCTTCCATCTACCTCCCTTATGGGTGTAATCTCTGCCGCTGTTCCAGTAAAGAATAGCTCATCAGCAAAGAATAACTCATCCCTTAAAATATCCCTCCTTTCAAATGAAATCCCCAAGTCATCTGCTATTTTTATCACAGATTGGGCGGTAATGCCATAAAGAGAGCCAGAAGCTATAGATGGGGTAAATAATTTTCCATTCTTTATCAGAAAGATATTTTCACCTGGACCTTCTGATACTAAACCTTGAGTATTTAGCTGGATTGCCTCATTGTATCCACATTCCAAAGCCTCTATCTTTGCCAAAATTGAATTTGCGTAGTTTCCCGAGTTTTTTACCTGGGGGGGGAAGATTCTTGAATCCATCCTTAGCCAGGATGAGATCTTACACCTTATCCCCTCCTTTATCCCCTCTTCTCCCAAATATGTCCCCCAGGGCCAGACAGCAATGGCAAAATTTACCGGGTTATTCAAGGGAAAAAGACCCATCTCTTTAAATCCAAAATAGGCAATCGGTCTTATATAACAAGCATCCAACCTATTTATCCTAATAAGCTCACAGATTGCTTTACAAATATCCTCCTCTGTATAGGAGACCTTCATCTTGCAGAAATGCATACCCGAAAACATCCTTTCAATATGCTCGGCTAGCCTAAAGACAGCAGGTCCCTTCTCTGTCTTATAACACCTTATTCCCTCAAATATTGCCATCCCATAATGGAGGGAGTGTGTCAGGATGTGGATATTACAAGCATCCCAATCCACAAACTCACCATCCATCCAAATCTTATCCGTTTTTTCCATTTCTTTCCTCCCTTAGGCCTTTTGCCCGATCATTTATTTCTTTTAATTTTAAATAAAGCAAAAGCCTTTCTTTATTGTTTAATAATTTTTTCCATTTTACAATAATCTCCTTCATTTTATCAAGCCCTTTTATGATATTCTCCTGGTTGGTTAAAAATATATCATTCCAAAGTAAAGGCTCGGAAAGGGAAAGCCTTGCCATATCACGAAAGCCAGAGGAGATAAGAGATAAAGCCTCTTTTCTTTTTAAGACAAGCTCAACCAGGATGTTTGAAACAATATGTGGGATATGGGATGATAAGGCAACCAGCTCATCGTGAAGCTCTGGGTTCATTTCAATTACATTTGCTCCCATTCCTTTCCAAAGAGAGGATATAACCTCCTTTGCCTTTTTATCTGTTCGGCTATTCGGCGTTAGGACAACATTGGCATTGAGAAACAATTCACCAGATGCAAATTTTATCCCAGATTTATGAGAGCCTGCCATAGGATGGCAGCCAACAAACTTTGGGATTAAGGGAGAGAGATTTTTTACAATTTCAGCCTTTGTTGAACCAGCATCAGAGACAATAGCCTCTTTTATAAATTTAGAGACCTCTTTTCCTATTTCTATAATTGATAAAACAGGTGTGGCAAGGAAGATAACCTCTACTTTTGCTAGCTCTTTGTAATCTTTCCCTATCTCATCAATTGCCCCTAATTTTTTTGCCTCCTCTAGCCTTTCTCTATTCCTTCCAAAGCCGATTATTGAGGAGCAAAGCTTATTTTTCTTTAAGCTTAACCCAATTGAGCCGCCAATCAATCCAAGACCAATTATTCCAACCCTGATTTTTCACCTTCCCCGGAGAGGCTGGGATTTGAACCCAGGATACAAGTTTTGCCTGTATAACTGCTTAGCAGGCAGCCCCATTCGACCTCTCTGGCACCTCTCCTTTATAATTTAAATTTTTATCCTCATGATCAATTTAAAATTTGCAATTCCTCTTAAAAAGGAAGGTCTTCTTCGGGAGGAAGGGGTGGTTCTTCTTCAATAATTTCTTCCTCTTGTGGCCTTCCTGAAAGAAATTGAACCGTCAATCCTACTATTTCAACCACGGATTTCTTTTGACCATCCGATGTTTCCCATGAGCGTTGACGAAGCCTTCCATCAACAAAAACAGCAGATCCCTTTTTAAGGTATTGATTGCAATTCTCTGCCTGTTTTCCCCAAACAACAACGGGAATAAAGCTTGTCTCATCCTTTGTCTCACCCTGAAGGGTGTACTTTCTGTTGACAGCTACGGTAAAGCTTGTAACAGCTGTTCCAGATGGAATGTATTTTAGCTCAGGATCCCTTGTCAAATTCCCCATAATTATTGCCCTTGAGTATCCTCTCATTCTTCCTTTACCTCCTCTTCATTCTCTTTTTCCCCTTCCTTTGGAAGGGGATTTTTTCTTTTTGTAATAAGAAACCTCAAAACATGTTCTGAAACCCTTAAGACCTCTGAGATTAAAGAAATTGCCTCTTTTTTTACAGAAAATCTTATAAGCAAATAAAATCCTTCTAAGTGTTTCTTGATTGGATAGCTAAGGGTTTTTATACCCCATTCATCAATATGCTCAATAAAACCATTGTTTTCATTGATAATTCCAGTAATTTCAGATGTAATTTTTTCCCTTTTTGCTTCTTTTTCATCAAAAATAACCATTAGGTCATAAAATTTATTTTCCATAAAAATATTATACAAAATAAATCCTTTTTAAGTCAAGATTGACAGATTAAGCCCAATATTTATATCCTATATGTTTATGCTTTTGGATAAAATCATAGGTCAGAGAGAAGCAATATCATCTTTAAAAAACCTTTTAAGAAGGAGGGATATCCCTCCTTTAATCTTTTATGGAAAGAGCGGAATTGGAAAGAGAATGGCAGCAATTGCTTTTGCCGGGGCTATAAATTGCGATGATAATGGTTGTGTTTTTTGTAGCTCTTGTAATAGCCTTAAAAACCATCCCGACATAAGGGAAATAAAGGATGAGCAGGGCTATATAAAGATTGATACAATAAGGGAGATAATAAAAGAGGCAAATCTTAAGCCAACCTATAAGAAGAGGGTCTATATAATTGATAATGCCCATCTTCTTACCCCTTCTGCATCATCTTGTCTTCTTAAAACATTGGAGGAGGCAACCCAATTGTTTATTCTAATTACAAGCTCAATAAATAGCCTCCTTCCCACAATTAGATCCCGCTGTTTTAAAATAAGGTTTAAGCCCCTTTCTTTAAATAGCTTTAAATCCCTTGGTATAGAAGATGAGATGTTAGTTGAAATGTCGGGAGGAAGTATGGAAAAAATATTAAATTATAGCAAGATAAACATAGACGAAGAAAAAAAAGCCCTTTCATTATGGGTCTCTTCTCTTAAAACAAAGTCTCCTTTTCTTCTCATAGAGGAGCTTGTTAAGATGTATGAAAGGTTTCCACATACATTAGAGCTTCTCCTTTTTATCTTTAAGAAAAATGGCCTTTATTTTATGATTGATAAAGTTTTAGAGGCAAAAGAAGCTCTAAAAGCAAATGTCCATAGAAGGCTTGCTTTAGAAAAGATGGTATTTGGGATAACAAATGATTAGAGAGGTAGTGGGAATAAGGTTTTTAAAGGATCCTAGGATAAACTATTGCGATTGTGGAGAGATCTCAATTGAAATGGGCAAAATGTATCTTGTTGAGATGGAAGGATATTGTGATATAGGCTTAAGTGTTGAAGGGCCAAAGGTTTTAGATGATGAGAAAATAAAAGAGCATATTCCAAGGATTATCAAGAAGGCATCCGAAGAAGATCTAGAAAAACAGAAGCTAAATAAAGAAAAAGAGGAGCTTTCTAAAAAGCTTTTTATAGAAAAGGTAGAAGCCCATAACCTTGATATGAAGTTTATCGATGTTCACCTCTCTTTGGATGAAAAAAAGTACACATTCTATTTTAGTGCAAACGAGAGGGTTGATTTTAGAAACCTTGTTAAAGAGTTTTCGAGCTCTTTGGGTTCTAAAATTGAGCTTTATCAGATAGGGATAAAGGAGGAGGTAAAGCTGTTTGGGGGTTTTTCCTGGTGTGGAAGGGAACCCTGTTGTTCTAAATTTTTAAAGGAGATTAAAGGTGTTAATATAAAGATGATAAAGGAACAAAATCTATCTATGTCTTTTTCTAAGATAATAGGTGTATGTGGAAGGTTTATGTGCTGCCTTGCTTTTGAATATGAGTTTTATAAGGAATTTAGAAAAAAAACACCAAAAGAGGGCTCTTCTTATAAAACAGAGGAGGGAATTGGTATTATTGAAGAGGTCTGTCCAATCAGATCCTCCATAAAAGTAAAGCTTGAGGATGAAAGAATAGTAGAAGTTAAAATTTAACATTGCAAATTTATCATTTAAAATGCTAAATGAAATATTACATTACCACCCCCCTTTATTATGTAAATGATATTCCCCATATTGGCCATGCATATACAACGATTGCCGCTGATTGCATTGCAAGGTATAAGAGGCTTAAAGGATTCGATGTTTTGTTTATCACAGGCACAGATGAGCATGGACAAAAAATAGAGCAATCTGCAAAGGAAAAGGGTATTTCTCCTCAAGCCCTTGCAGACTTTCAATCAGAGAATTTTAAATCTCTATGGAAGAAGCTTAATATTTCATACGATGATTTTATAAGGACAACGAGCAGAGGGCATAAAAAAACAGCAAAATATGTATTTGAGCTTATCTATAAAAATGGCGATATCTATCGGGGGCAATACAGCGGAAATTATTGCATACCCTGCGAAAGCTATTGTTTAAAAGAAAAAATTTGCCCATCTTGCGGAAGAAAGACAACATTTTTAGAATCTCCAACCTACTATTTTTCTCTTTCAAAATATAAAGAGAGGCTTCTTTCATATTTTAAGGAGAATTCAAATTTTATTAAGCCTTCCTTTCGGTCTACTGAAATGGAAAATATAGTAAAGGATGGGCTAATGGATTTAAGTATTACAAGGAGAGGTCTTAAATGGGGAATCCCAATTTCTTCTGAGGATGTTATATATGTCTGGTTTGAAGCTTTAACAAATTATTTAACCGGTGCGGGTTTTCCTGACAATAAAGAGAAATTTGAAAAATATTGGCCACCTGACCTACATCTGGTGGGAAAGGATATCTTAAGGTTTCATACAATAATCTGGCCTTCTATGCTTTTTTCTTGTGGTCTTTCCTTACCAAAAATGGTTTTTGGACATGGGTGGTGGAGGATAAAGGGAGAGAAGATGTCAAAGTCTTTAGGAAATGTTGTTTCTCCATCTGAATTAGCCGATGATGTAGGAGCTGATTGTTTAAGGTATTTTCTCTTAAGAGACCTTCCTTTTGGCTTGGATGGAGATTTTTCATATCAAGCCCTTATCCAAAGGCTTAATTCTGACTTAGTAAATGACCTTGGAAATCTTGTCTCAAGGACACTTGCTATGGTAAATAAATATTTAGGAGGGATTATTCCAGGAAAGAGTGATGGAGGGGCTTTATGGGAATCTGCTTTTAATATCATTAAAAATATGGATTCCTATTTTGATGAATTAAAATTTCATACATACCTTGAGGTCGTTTGGGCTTTTATAAATGAGTGTAATAGATACATTGACAAAGAAAAACCCTGGGCAATTCCTTCTAAAAGAAGGCTTTGTGATTGCCTTTATAGGTTACTTGAAAGCATAAGACTAATTGCTTTATTTATCTATCCAGTAATGCCAGATGCAGGTCTGAAGATTTTAGAAAAACTTGGGTTTTCCCTTTTAAACACAGAATGGGGAGGGCTTGCACAGGGAATAAAAATTTCCCCTCCTTCACATCTATTTATAAGAAAATCTTAATACCTTTTTTGACATCTGCCTCTAAATATGTTATTATTTTAATATGGATTTAAGTAAAAAGGTTTTTCCGATTGCTAATAAGGTTAGATGGTTAATGATTGCCCTTTCTATATTAACTGTTGTCCTTATTGCAAAAGAGAATGCGACAAAACCCGAGATATTTATTCCCCTTTTAATTATTACATTTTACAACCTTATTGCCAATTTTCTTTACAAAAAGATAACCTCTTTTAGGATTTGCTATCTTGAAAGCACACTTGATATATTTTTTGTCTCATCCCTTATTGCCTCAACGGGTGGAATAAAAAGCCCATTTTATTTATTTTATTTTCTCATCCTTATATTTGCTGCCTGCTATTACAGAACAAAGGGTGCTATTATCTTAAGCTTTGGGGTCTGTCTGATATATTTTCTTATCTTTTTTGTTTAAAAAGATGTAAGCCTTTCCCCCTATCTTTTAATAAGAATTCCTCTATTTATTGTTATGGCTGGAATGGGCTCTGTCCTTGTTTCTGAAACAATGCTTTGTGAAGAAGCCCTTGAGGATGAAAGGCAGCAGGCAAAGATTTTGCAACCACGTCTTCAATCAACGATGTATGAATTGAATATGGAATCAAAGAAGCTACAAGAGCTTTGTAGCATCTCATTAAAAATGGATGAAGACCTTCCTTTTAAAAAGAGACTTGATTATATTATTCAAGAGATTATGGGCTTTTTAAAGACAGACATCAACCTTATATTCCTTTTAAATCCCGAAATAGGAAGGTTAGAGCTTATAGCAAGCTCTGGAAAACCTTCTGTGGCTATACCACAATTTAAGATGGGAGATGGTTTTGTGGGAGGGGCTGTAAAGGAGGGAAAGACAATAATTATCAATGATGTATATATGAAGGATGAGCCAAATTATAGCTTTCTTAAGGAGATTAAGCTTCTCTCTGCCATTTCTGTTTGCCTTGGTCTTCCCGATTCTCCACAGGGGCTTATCCTTTGTGGCTCTTATGCAAAAAGGAGGTTTTCTGATAAAGAGAAGGTCTTTCTTGAGCTTATTTCTAATATCGTTTCATTACATCTTAAGAATGAAAGGTTTTATGAGGAGATAAGTAGATTAAGCATAACCGATAATAAAACAGCCCTCTTTGCCTATTCATTTTTTGAAAATAAGCTTAAGGAAGAATTTGCAAGGAGTATGAGGATTTTAAGGCCTTTATCCTTAATAATTATAAAGCTTGAGCTTCCTTCTTCTCTTTCTGAGGTTCAAAAAATAGGGCTCATTATAAATTCACAGACAAGGGCTGATGATATAGTCTCGTATAACGATGGAAGGTTTTACATTTTAGCCTTAAGGACAGGAAGGAATAGGATTATGATTTTGGTAGAGAGGATAAAAAAGGAAATAGAGGCAAACACAGGGTATTTTCCCATTATTGGTATTGCCTGCTATCCCTCATCAGAAACATCGCATATTGAGTTTTTAAGGAGTGCAAACTCTGCTTTGGCAAGTGCATTTAAACATAAAAATAGGGTGGTTATTTCAAATGGATAAAGGAAAGGGAAAACATATGTGGTATGTGTTTAGATAATCTTAAGGAAAACTTCTGATATTTCGCAACCTTAACCTTAAGTTTCTCCTTTTTTCCCTTCAGAAGGACTCCCAAGATTATAAGGAATACCTTTTATCCTTCTCATTTATAGTATCTTCCATTACTTAGT
>JBFLYE010000190.1:2837-12329 GCA_040756715.1 bacterium | reverse complement strand
ATACCAATGCAATGAAACATACCCGATAGAATACAGAGCACCAGAGCACCAGAGCAGCCTACTAGCACCAGAGCACAGACAACCGACATTCAGACAAGAGAACCCAGAATACAGAATATAGGGAACAAACCTGAGGGATTAGACATTCCAAAGGAAATACCCAAGGAAAATAAGCCGCAGGAAACAATTTATAATCTGAAATCCGAAATTAAAGATTCGCAATTGCTTCGCAATACTTCGTATTCCGAAATCCGCAATTCTAATGAATCCCCAATCCAAATCTTTGATAAAGAAAACAACCATAATATCAACATTGAGAGACATAAAGAAAATGATGAATTTTTTTCCAAAGATTCCAAAGATTACAAAGATTACAAAGAGAATAAATCCCCCATTTTCCAATCAAATATATTAGAAGAGCCAATCTTACCAAAAGAAACTCCTGAAACATTAAACTTCTCCATTGAAAATCCAAAGAGACAAGACTTTTCTTTAGATAAAAAGCTCTATGAGATAGTCCAAAGAGCAGATTTAGAGCTAAAAGAGGCACAAACAGAAATGAATATCATTCTTAAACCAGAATTTCTTGGAAAGCTGAATATGAAGCTTACAATGAATGAAGGTATTCTTGATACAAAGTTTACCGTAGGAAACCCACACCTTAAAGAATTGATAGAAACAAATCTAAATAACCTTAGAGAAACATTTTCCCAATTGGAAGTAGAAATAGGAAATATTGAGGTATCAATAGAAAATGGCTTTTTAACACAAAGGAATCTTTGGGAGAAAACATATAATGAAAGCCAACTAACCAATCAAGGCTTCATATTTGAGCCAAAAGAATCTTCCCAATTTCATTCAAATGATGACAAATTGGCTCGGTTGTATTGGACACAAGCATCCTTTGAATTTACTGCATGAAAGAAATCCTTGAAAGGATATATGAAATTCTCTATCATAAATTTGGAGATATGAATTGGTGGCCAGGTGAAACTCAATTTGAGATAATAATCGGTGCTATCCTTACCCAAAATACTGCCTGGAAAAATGTAGAAAAGGCAATTGAAAATTTAAAAAAAGAAAATCTCCTAATCCCAGAAAGGATAAATGAAATACCAGAAGAAAAACTTGCTAATATTATCAAACCATCAGGATTTTACAACCAAAAGGCAAAGAAGCTTAAAGCATTTATAAATTTTCTCTTTTTAAGATATAATGGCTCCCTTGAAAAATTATTTGAAAAAGGGCTTTTTTCTCTTCGCAAGGAACTCCTGGAAATATCAGGGATTGGAAATGAAACCGCAGATTCTATTCTTCTATATGCAGGAAATAAACCCATATTCGTGGTTGATGCATATACAAAGAGAATCCTTGTAAGGCATAAGATTATAGATGAAAAAGCAGATTATAATGCCATTCAATCAATATTTATGGAAAATCTTCCAAAAGATGTCAAATTATTCAATAACTACCATGCCCTTTTCGTTAAGCTTGGAAAAGAAGTATGCAAAAAAACCAAGCCATTATGTAAGGGGTGTCCGTTAAATGAAGTTTATCCTTGACGATATGCTCGGAAAGCTTGCAAGGTGGCTTCGGATTATGGGTTATGATGCCAAATATTGCAGAAAAATATCAGACGATGAGGTTATAAAACAAGCAAAAGAGGAAAGACGAATTCTCCTTACAAGGGATAGGCTTTTGGTAAAGAGATTTGCTGTCACATCACTTTTAATAAAATCAGAGGATATAGAAAACCAGCTTAAGCAAGTGATAAAAAGGTTTAATTTGGACATAAAGGATATATTTACAAGGTGTCCAAGCTGTAATGGAATATTAGAGGGAATAGAAAAAGAAAAGGCTTATCATAATGTTCCTGATATTGTCTTTTCTTCCTATGATAATTTTTCTCTCTGCACATTGTGTGGCAAATATTATTGGAGGGGAAATCATTGGGAGAAAATAAAGGAAAGTTTAAACAATTTGACAGAAGGCTCTTTAATATGTTAACATTTTTTTATGAAGGTATATGAGGGAAAGCTTGATGGATGTGGCATTAAAATAGGAATTATCATTTCAAGGTTTAATGAATTCATTGGAAATATGCTAAAAGAGGGTTGTTTAGATACCTTAAAGAGAGAAGGTGTAGAAGATGAAAATATCTCCCTTTTTTATACCCCTGGTTCATTTGAGATTCCATACATTGCCTCACATCTTGCAAAGAGCAAGAAATTTGATGTTATTATTGGGCTTGGTGTGATAATAAGGGGTGATACGCCACATTTTGATTATATTGCCTCTGAGGTTGCAAAGGGGATAGCAAGCATCTCACGAGAAACAGGAACTCCAGTAATCTTTGGGGTTATAACCGCTGATACAATTGAGCAGGCAATTGAAAGGGCTGGGACAAAATCTGGAAACAAGGGAAGGGATGCTGCAATTTCAGCCATTGAGATGGTGAACCTCTTAAAGGCAATAAATGAGAAAAAGGACAAGGGCAAGGGCATATAGCCTTGAACTCCTTTACTGGCTTGAAATAACAAAAGAAAAGAGAGAAGATAAATTCTTCTCATTATATCCAGAAAAAAGGGATAATTTTTCATTAAGCATTGTTTCGGGAGTAAAGGAAAACGAAAAGGCAATTGATAAAATAATAAAATCCCATCTTGAAAACTGGAAAATAGAGCGTCTTGCCCTAATTGACCACAAGATTCTTCAAATTGCTATCTATGAGCTTTTATTTTCCAAAGATGCGCCTGCCGTCGTAATAATTGATGAGGCAATTGAGCTTTCAAAGATGTATAGCACAAGCTCCTCTTATAAAATAATAAATGGGATTTTGGATAAAATAAAAACAGAAATTAAGCGAAGCGACTAAAATGCCATCTGACTTGCATCTTCATACAATTTACTCTGACGGTAGCTTTACACCAGAGGAGATAATCAAATATGCTAAAGCACTAGGATTGTCTTATATCAGCATTACAGACCACGATATATTGGATAGCTATTCTCAAATAGAAAATGTAACCTCAAAGGTAAAAATAATTCCAGGCATTGAAATTGGATGTGAAGGAGAGGGGAATATTGAGGAAATTCATATACTTGGGTATGTTATAGATATAG
The DNA here is from genome assembly GCA_040756715.1 of bacterium. Classification (NCBI taxonomy): domain Bacteria; species bacterium. The sequence continues at coordinate 9,206 of JBFLYE010000190.1, read as the reverse complement.
AAGACCAAGGAATGAGGGATTTTCTTGCTCCAATAAGGGAGAGAAGAGAAGAGAGGGTAAAAAAGATTGTAAAGAAGCTTCAAAGCGCAGGGATAAAGATAGATTATGAGGAGGTAAAAAATGTGTCTGGTCCAGGTGCTATAGGAAGGCTTCATATTGCAAGGGTTTTATTTGATAAGGGGTTTTCTTCCTCTGTTCTCTCTTGTTTTGATAAGTATCTTTCCTTTGGAAAATGTGGCTTTGTTGAGAGGGAAAACCTTCCAAAGCCAGAGAAGGCAATTGAGACAATAAAAGCATCGGGTGGAATCCCTGTCCTTGCACACCCTTATGATACAATAGGATTATTACCAAGCCTTATAAAAATTGGGATTATGGGTGTTGAGGTTGTCCATCCAAAGATTGATCCTAATCTTTCCAAGCTTTTAAGAAGAAAGGCATTAGAATATGGGCTTCTTGTAACAGGTGGCTCTGATTGCCATGGAAAAATGAAGGGAGAAGATGTATTCCTTGGAAAATGGACAATTGATGATCAAGATGTTGAAAGGCTTTTATTAAAAGAGATTTTCTAGCTTGACTTAAAAGGGATTTGCTATTATATTAAATACAATGAAAAAGACAATTTTTCTTTTTTTTCTTTTTATAAGATTATTAAGGGCTGAAGATACCATAAAAAAGGCAGATGAAGGCTTTAATAATGGAAATTTTGAAGCCGCAATAGGGCTATATAAGGAATACCTTTTATATCAACCCCAAGGAGAATTTAGCCCCCTTGCTCAATATAGAATAGGAGAAGGGCTATTTAAATTAGAAAAATATGATGAGGCAGAAAAGGAGTTTAAAAATGTCCTTTTTCTTTATCCAGAATCAGAATATGTAAAACCATCCCTTTCAAGGCTTGGTGATTGCTATCTTAAGCTAAACAAAAAGAAAGAGGCAATTGAAGTATTAAAAAGGCTTGTAATAGAGTATCCAGGAACAAAAGAGGCAGAATATGCCACCTCCCAACTTAACGACTTTCTTCCAAAAAAGCCAACCAAGGATGAGACAGAAAAGATAAAAAATGCAAAACAGCTCTTTGAGAAAGGCTCATATACAGGCTCTTATGATAAATTTTTAAGCTTTATAAAAGAATACCCCTATTCTACATATACACCTTATGCAAGGTTTAAAATAGCAGAGAGCCTTTATTATCAAGAGAAATACCCTGATGCTATAAAAGGCTATAATGAATTTCTTGCCCTTCATCCAGATACAACATATACCCCTTATGCAGAATATAGCCTTGCCTGGTCTTATTTTAAAATACAAGATTATGATAATGCTTTAAATTCAATAAAGGGCTTTTTAGAAAAAAACAAGGGGGAAAAATACTATGATTCTGGATTAAGGCTAAAAAGCGAGGTGGAAAAGAAGCTAGAAGAGAAAAAAACAAGCGAATTATTTAGCTTGGCAAAGGAATCTTTACAAAAGAAAGACCTAGAAAAAGCAAAGGCAAGCCTCGAGGAACTCCTTGAAAAATATCCAGATTGCAAATACAAAAAAGAGGTGTCTAATCTTTTGTTGGAAATAAACGAAAAGCTAGCAGAAGAAAGCATCTCAAGGATAAAGAAACTTTATGATAATGGAACAAATTATCTTAAAAATGGAAAATATGATGAGGCAATCGGGTGTTTTCAAAGACTGATAAGGGATTTTGCTGAAACAGAATACACAAATCTCTCAAGGGAAGGCATTATAAAGGCAAATAAAGAAAAATATGAAAGAGAGGCAGGATTAAAATACAATGAAGGTTTAAAGCTTGAAAAAGAAGGAAAAGAAAGGGAGGCAAGGATAGCTTTTCAGGCCGTAATTTCTTCTTACCCAACCACAGATTATGCAAAGAGGTCTCAAGAGAAACTAGATGAGCTAGCATCTAAAAAGGAGGAAAAGGATGCAGAGACCCTTTACAAACAAGCCATTTCATTATTAAACGAAAAAGATTATTCACGGGCTTTAGAGATGTTTCAAAAAATAACCCTTTTATATCCAGATTCTATTTATACCCCCCTTTCAAATGAAAGGATAAAGAAAATAAAGGATGAGATGAGCGAGGAAAGGCAAAAGGCACAATTTGATATTGCCTTTAAATACTATGAGCTTGGCGAATATAAGGAATGTGCAAGGATTCTGCAAAATATTATTTCAATCTGGCCTTCTGGGGTCTACACAGAAAAGGCAAAGAATATCCTTTCTGAAATCTCTCTTAAGCTTAATAGCGAAGATGCAGGAAGCCTTTTTAAAATGGCACAGAGCTATTATGAAAACAATGAATACAATAAGGCTTTTGATACATTTAAAAAGGTAGTAGAGCTTTATCCCCAGACAAGTTATGCAAAGGCAGGGCTTCTTGCAATGGGAAGGCTTAATGAAAAAATAGCCAATGAAAAAGCAAAGGAGATTTATGATTCTGGCAAAAACCTTCAATTCCAAAAAAAATACGATGAAGCAGAGGAAAAATTTGATGAGATTCTTTCTCAATATCCAACATCATATTGGGCAGAGTATGCCCAATATTCAAAGGGAGAGATTTATTTTGAGATGAAGGATTATCAAAATGCAATAATACAATGGCAGGGATTAGAGGAAAAATTCAAGGAGGGAAGCCTTATTCCCGATGCCCTATACCACATTGCAGGTGCTTATAGCCTATTAAATATGAAGGAGGAGGCGGTCAAAACATACAAAAGGCTTCTTCTGGAATATCCAGAATCTATATATTCAAAGGGTCAATTAAGGGTTATGATAGAAGAAAAGATAAAGGAGCTTGAAAAATAAGAAAGGAAATCTAAAGAATCAATAAAATTATGATTGAACGATATAGCCTTCCAAGAATGAGAGAGATTTGGGGTCTTAAAAATCGCTATCAAAGAATTGTTGATGTTGAGATTGCAGTGTGTAAGGCACAGGCGGAGCTTTCTAATATTCCAAAGGATGCATTAGAGGCAATAAAAAAGAATGCAAGGTTTTCCCTAGAAAGGGTAGCTGAAATAGAGAAGCAAACCCACCACGATGTAATTGCCTTGCTTACAAATCTGGCTGAAAACATTGGGCCAGCTTCCAGATATGTCCATCTTGGGCTTACCTCATACGATGTGGTTGATTGTGCCTTATCTTTAATAATGAGGGAAAGTCTTGATATAATAGAGGCCGATATAAACAACCTTCTTTCTTCTTTTAAGGAAAAGGCATTTGAATACAAGGGTACAATGATGATTGGAAGAACACATGGTATCCATGCAGAGCCAATAACATTTGGGCTAAAATTGGCATTGTGGTATGATGAGACAAGGAGGAACCTTGAAAGGATAAAGAATTTAAAAAAGACAATTTCGGTTGGAAAAATCTCGGGTCCAGTTGGAACATATGGCCATATCTCTCCTAAAGTTGAGGAAATTGCCTTGAGATACTTAAACCTTGAGCCAACAAGGATTTCCTCCCAGATTATACAAAGGGATAGGCATGCAGAATACCTTACAACCTTGGCTATTGTTGCCTCATCATTGGATAAATTTACAACAAATATAAGAAACCTTCAAAGGACAGAGATAGGTGAATTGCAAGAGCCTTTTTTCAAAGGACAAAAGGGTTCATCGGCAATGCCTCACAAGAAAAACCCGGTTTTGTGTGAAAGAATATCTGGTTTATCAAGGATTATTCGCTCAAATGCCCAAGCAGGCCTTGAAAATATGGTCTTATGGGATGAGAGGGATATTTCCCATTCTTCAGCTGAGAGGGTCATTTTATCATCATCGTCAATCCTTCTTGATTTTATCCTTTGTGAATTTTTTAAGATAATCTCGGGCCTTGTTGTTTTTACAGAAAAAATGAAAGAAAATCTTAATAAAACAGGAGGCTTTATATTTTCAGAAGAGCTTATGCTTAAAATGGTGGACAAAGGTCTTTCAAGGGAGGAGGCTTATGGAATTGTTCAAAGGATAGCACATAGCGAAGGGGTCTTTTATGAGAATGTAAGAAGGGATGAGGAGATAAATAAAGTTTTATCAAAGGATGAGATTGAAACCTCTTTTGAGATAAAAAAAAGCCTTTCTCATCTTGACTATATCTTTAAAAAAGTATTTGAACTTTAATGGCAAATTGTATAAAATAAGGGTATGATTGAAATACGCTGGCATGGAAGGGGTGGACAGGGAGCAAAGACAGCTGCCTTAATCTTTGCTGAGGCAAGCCTTGAGGCGGGAAAATATGTCCAGGCATTCCCAGAATATGGACCAGAGAGGATGGGAGCACCTGTTTGTGCATTTAATAGGCTCTCTTCCCTGCCTATTTCCCTACATTGTGGGATAAAATCGCCAGATATTGTTGTTGTTTTAGACCCAACCCTGGTTGACACAGAAAATGTTACCTCTGGTCTTTGTGAAAATGGAATGCTCATTGTCAATACAGAGGATAAGCCAGAGGATTTTAGGAAAAAGAAAAATATTACCCATAAAAACATTTTTACGCTTGATGCCTCAAAGATTGCTTTAGAAACCATTGGAAAGGATCTCCCAAATACACCGATGCTCTCTGCATTAGCAAAGGTCTCAAACCTCCTTCCCATTGACACCCTTATCTCATATACAGAGAAGAAATTGGGAAAGAAAAAGAAGGAGCTTCTCTTAGGAAATATTTCTGCCATAAAAAGGGCATATGATGAAGTAATTGGGTAAGCTTCTTGCGATTTATGGAAGCCCAAGGGAAAATGGAAGATCAGAAAAAGCATTAAACATCCTGCTTAAAAATGTAGAGGCTGAAAGGCTCTATATTAGAAACAAAAATATCAAACCCTGCTCTGGCTGCCTTGAATGTAGCAGAAATGGAATATGCAATATCAAGGACGATATGGAGGAGGTAATCCCAAGCCTTATTTCATCTGATATAATTATTCTTTCCTCGCCTGTTTATTTTAAAGGCATTCCCTCTCATCTTAAGGCTATGATTGATCGATGCCAAGTTTTATGGAATAGAAAAATAGAAAAAAAAGCCCTTGGATTTTTTATCTTAACCTGTGAAAAAAAAGAAAATTTCCCTGGATGTATTGATGTGATAAGGGCATTCTTTGCAACAATTGGGGCAAGGCTTATAGATGGAATTATCTTAAGAGATGATGAACCTTTGGAGTCCTTAAAACAAACGATTGCTTCACAATCTTGGCTTTCTAAGGCTCAAAAACTCGCACTTGCTCGTTTTTCGCCTAATAAAATCTAATAGTTCGGCCCTTCGCTTCGCTTCGGGCTTCAAATCCTCTTTTGTCCCATTTTATTTTTCTTTCCTTTTCGGGGTGAGAGGATTTGAACCTCTGACTTCCTGCTCCCAAAGCAGGCGCGCTAAACCGGGCTGCGCTACACCCCGGAGATTAATTTATCAAGCTTCTTTTTCAAAACATCCTTATTTACTACACCAATTATCTCATTGACAATCTGTCCCTTATTAAAAAACTTAAGGGTTGGAATACTCATTACCCCATATTCTATTGCTATATTTCTATTCTCGTCAACATTGAGCTTGCCTATTTTTACCTTTTCTTTATACTCCTCTGCCAGTTCATCAATTACCGAAGCAAGCATTCTGCATGGCCCACACCAGGGTGCCCAGAAATCTACTACTACTGGAATTTCAGCTTCAAGAACCTCCTTCTTAAAATTTTCGTCTGTCAATTCAATTGCCATATTTTAAAAAATTTTAAATTTTGAATTATTATTGTAAAATTTTCCTTTTAATTTAGAATTCATCATTCAAAATTCAACATTTCTTCAAGCGGGAGAAGGGATTTGAACCCTCGACTTCAACCTTGGCAAGGTTGCACTCTGCCAGCTGAGTTACTCCCGCAAAAGTTTCTAAACAACCAATGCTTCTAATCTATTTTCAATTTTAGCTACAGGTTTACCATCAATGTATAAAATTAAATCTATTGGTGACCAGGTTAAAACTATATGATGATCTTTTTCTTTATCTAATAGATTAAGATCATAAGACAATGTTCTAAAATATGTTAAAGGATGATAGTGTTCAACATAAAGCTTCATATCCGGTGTTTTTAATATTTTTACCTTAGCATCACCCACCATTTTATCAATAAAGCTATAACCCAATGTATCCTTCAACCATGTTGGATTTAAGGAAATCCTTATCCAAAATTTAATTGTTCCTTCTTTATAAAACATCTTTTTTATACTCTTCTTCTATTTCAGAAGGTCTTCCTGGAATCATTATTCCCCCTCCCCCTGGTATTTTTATAGTTAATTCCATAACGCTTTACAAAATGTATGTGTTTAGATAATCTTAAGGAAAACTTTATAAAATTATGAATTTTGAATGTTGAATTTTGAA
>JBFLYE010000190.1:0-2827 GCA_040756715.1 bacterium | reverse complement strand
AATTCAAAATTTCTTAAAAGGTGGATGAATTTTTAACAGATAAACACACCCTATCTATTTTTGCACTAAGTAATGGAAGATACTATATTTCTCCTCCCCTTTTTTCAAAAATATCAACCAAGCTATTAATAAACCTTCCAATATTATATTTAAACATTCCAACCATAATCAATATTGTTATTGGCCATACAATTTTATCAACCAAATCAATAATAGCCCTAAAAACTTCCATCTTTCCCTGCGAGAGGCGGGAGTTGAACCCGCATAGGTTTCCCCACAAGATCCTAAGTCTTGCGCGTCTGCCAATTCCGCCACCCTCGCTTTTTTTATTATAATTTAGAAACATCTTGCATTGCAAGCAAAAAGTTCTTGCCAGATGGCAAAATTTGCTTGTATAATAATTTAAATGAATAAAGTATTAGAAAAGGCATTAAATTATTCAAAGGCAGATGAAACAGAGGTTATCTTTGTTTCAAATAGCTCTGGATTGACAAGGTTTGCAAATTCTTCTATCCACCAGAATGTTTATGAAGAAGACAAATACCTTAAGATACGGGTGATTAAGGATAAAAAAATAGGCTCTGTTTCAACAAATATTTTAACCGATAAATCCATAAAAAATGCGGTTAATCGGGCAATTGAGCTTTCCAAATTTGCTAAAGAGGATTCTAATTTAGCCCTTCCAAAGCCTACCCTGATAAAAGAGATGCCCACATTTTATAAAGATACAGCCAATTGTTCTCCTGAAAGGAAGGCTAATATTGTAAAAGAAATAATAGAAATGGGAAAAAACAAAGGCTGTATCTCATCTGGTGCATTACAAACAGGCAATGTTTCTATTTCTATTTCTAACTCATCTGGCGTTGATGTTTCAGCTCAACTTACCTCTGCATCCCTTGTTATTGTTATGGAAAAAGATGGCTCATCTGGTTATTCCTCAAGCATATCAAGGGATATAAACAAAATAAACCATTTAGAATTAGGAAATGAAGCAATTGAAAAAGCCATATCCTCCATAAATCCAAAAGAAATTGGGCCGGGTGAATATGAGGTTATCCTTGAACCTCCTGCTGTGGCTGATCTGCTTTTGTTCCTTGGGCTTGTTGGGTTTGGTGCATTATCCTTTCAAGAAAAAAGAAGCTTTATGTGCGGGAATATGGGGAAAAAGATAATGGGCGAGAATATTACAATCTGGGATGATGGATGTGACCCACAGGGAACAGGTATGCCATTTGATTTTGAGGGAGTCTCCAAAGAAAAGGTTATATTTATTGAAAATGGAATTGCAAAGAATATCTGCTATGATTCCTATACAGCCAATCGTGAAAACACATTATCCACTGGTCATTCCCTGCCACAGCCAAATACAACTGGACCTATACCAACCAATCTCTTTATGAAGGAGGGAAATTCAAGCAAAGAGGAGATAATAAAAAACACAAAGAAAGGCATTCTTATAACGAGGTTTCACTATACAAATGTTATAGAGCCTATGAGGGCTGTTATCACAGGAATGACAAGGGATGGAACATTCTTTATTGAAAATGGAAAGGTCTCCTATCCGATAAAGAATATGAGGTTCACTCAATCCATCATTGACGGCCTGTCGAATGTATCCTTTATTTCAAAAGAAAGACGCCTTTCATCAGAGGGAATGATTATAGAATTTTTATCCTCTTGCTATGTCCCTACTATTAAGATAGAGAAATTCAATTTCACAGGAAAAACAGACTTTTAAAAGATTGCGAATTTCAGAATACGAAGTATGGCAAAGCAATTGCGAATTTTTCTCTTCTTTTCTCTGACAATCTGCCTTCTGCCTTCTGTCCTCTCTCTTTTTCTTTCTGGTTGCACCATATTTAAATGGACAATTCCAAAGAAGGAAGAAACAAAGCCTTCAAAAATAATATTCATCTGGCCAGTTAAAGGAGAGATAAACTCAGGGTTTGGAAAAAGGAATGGAGAATTTCATCAGGGAATAGATATTAAAGCAAATGAGGGTTCTGAAATTAGGGCAGCAGCTGATGGCATTGTATCATACGCTGATTTTAGACCAACCTATGGAAATGTTATTATTATTTTGCATAAGAATGGCTTTGCCACGGTCTATGCCCATAACAAAAAGAACCTTGTCTCAGCTTCCCAAAGGGTAAAACAGGGAGATGTTATTGCCCTGGTTGGAAAAACAGGAAATGCAACCGGCTTTCATCTTCACTTTGAGATAAGAAACAAAGGAAAGGCAGAGAATCCCTTAATTTACCTACAAAGTCTTAAATAGCTGATGGGTGGGGGAGTTTTTAATAATATCCCGACCCATCATCCTGAGAACCCTCAAGCGTAGCGAAGGGAACGAAGGATCTCTTTTCAAACTATGCAGTGGGAAAAAACTCCCCGACTGCTCAAAATAAATTATATTGTTTTGAATTTTCAATTTTATTGAATTTTTGTTTTTTTTGATTTCGGATTTTTCAATTTCGGATTTCATTTGTTCCATTAAAGCTAAACACATATAAGCCATATCAAGGCTTTGGGCCTGTAGAGAATACAAGTTTGGGTATTGTTGACCTCTATAATGATGGTGGACCAGACCTTGTTGTTACTTATGATGAAGGAGGATATCCACATATATAATATTGGAACACAATCACCTATATGAAAAAAATGCAGGCACCTATACTCTTGGTCTCCCAAACCGACAACAAAGGCTTCTTCTTGTTTTCTTCCCTTCCGGTTGAAACCTATACCCTAATTCCCTCCTATCCCAATGCTACCTTCATTCCTCCCTATTATTTCTTCCCCTCCCTTAATTGCTCACACAATGTAGAAT
>JBFLYE010000189.1 GCA_040756715.1 bacterium | reverse complement strand
AACAAAAGGCAAGATACCATGCCTCTCCTATCCCAAACCCAAAGCCAAGCAAGGCACCCAATGTATATGCATAGCCTTTATCCATTTTTAAGATAAGCCACAAAAATGGTAATACCTTTATAGCCTCTTCTGCTAAAGCACCTATAACAAGGGAAATAGGATGAAACCATAAAGGCCAAGAAGAAGGGTCTTCTTTAATCCCAAAAAGGTTAAATAATTTATCATACATTGGTTTCTTGAGATAAAAATTTACTATTGCACTTAAAGGAATAGCCAGAAATATATATAAAATTGGGTTGTTTATCTTCTTAATCCAAGGACTATATCCCCACAAAAGATAAAGAAATAAGAAAGAAAAAGCTGTAACTATTATGGCTGATATACAGTAATTCATTTTAAGATCGAAGAATGCATCTTTCTAAAAAAGCTATCTTTTTCCAATAATTCCTTTGGATTTTCCATCTCTACAATCTTTCCCATATCCATTACTCCGACCTTATCTGCTATCATCACGGTTGAAAGCCTATGGGCAATAATAATGATTGTGCTTTCCTCTTTTAATTTAAGTAAAGATTCCTTTATCTTTTCTTCCGTCTTTGCATCAATAAAAGAAGTTGGCTCATCTAAGATAAAGACCTTTGGAGAAAGCAAGAATGCCCTTGCCAAAGCAATCCTTTGTGCTTCTCCTCCCGAAATATTCATTCCATCCACTCCAATCTTGGTATGGTATCCTTGAGGAAATCTGTCAATAAAATCAAGACCTGACTTCTCTACTGCTTTTAAAACCTTCTTTTCCTCAACTGATTCTACTCCGTAAGTAATATTCTCCCAGATTGTTCCATTAAAGACATAGTCATTTTGAAGGGTTAAGAGGACAGATTTTTTTAGGGAGAAGATAGAAATATCCTTGAGGTTCATTCCATCAAGAAGTATCTCACCCTCTTGTGGGTCATAGAAGCGAACAAGCAACTTACAAAGGGTTGTTTTTCCTACCCCACTTTTCCCTACTAGGGCAAATATTTGCTTGGGTAATATTTCAAGGTTTATATTATTCAAGATTTTTTGCTTCTCATAGCCAAAAGAGCAGTTTTTTATCAAGAATCTTCCCTCAGGAGGCATAAAATCTATTGCTTCTTTTGCCTCTACAATCTCAGACTCAATTTCCATATATTCTATTACCCTTCTTAGGCTTGCCCTGATATTCTGAAAAGATAAAACAAGGTTTGTCAAGGTAGAGATTGGTTGATAGAGGATATTTGTAAACAAAAGAAAAGCCATAAGGGTTCCAAGGGTCATCTTTCCTTCTATAACCTGCATTCCGCCATACCATAGAATACCAACTGCCCAGAGGTTATTTACTACCAGTGTAATGCTTCCAGAGGCTGTTTGGACCATAAAATATTTTATGGATATTTTTAGCAATTCTTTCAGTTTATCAAGGAAATTTTTTTCCTCCCTATTTTCTGTACCTAATGAACGAATAAGCTCTATTTTATTAAATTGCTCTATAGCATAACCACTAATTTCTTGGTTTTTCTCTTTACTAAGATAAGAATAATACAAGAGTGGCTTTCTAAATTTTATGATTATAATTATCTGAATAGCAAGGATTAAAAAGACAAACAAGGCAAGGTTTTTGTTCCAGGAAACCATAATAATACCACTTACAAGAAGGATTAGCTGAAGTGGAATAGTAACCAGAAATTGGCTCCAGGAGTTTTCTATTACAGCCGTATCTGAAAATAGGCGATAGGAAATCCCACCAGTTGGTGTTTTAGAAAAGAAATCTAAGGAGGCATATTGAATGTTTTTGAAGAGGGCTGTTCTTAGGCGAACACCAGCCCTTCCAAATGACCTGAATATGAGATAATTACAGGAAATAGAGGCTATAAGAAGGGCTATAAGGACACCTAAAGAGAGCAAAAGAATGGCTGTAAGAAGTGAGGGGTCTTTTTAGGATTACAGCATCAATAATAAACCTTGTAAGAAACGGGGTTATTAAAGTGCATAGCTGGCTGATTATCCCTAATAGTGTTCCTATAAAAATCCATGTCTTTTCTTTTTTTGTATAAATTAAAAGAAGGCTTAAATATTCCTTTAGGTCTTTAATCACTTGAATGGGATCAGGCTAAATGTTTCTCCTTTTCAGCTTTTTCTATATAAGATTGTGGATATATCCAAGATAGGCTCCTTAAATGATTTCCATATCCCAATTCATCCTTCATAATCCACTCTTCTTGGTAACCCTCATTTATTAACGCACCTTCTAATTCAGGGTCTATTCTTTCATTTGTAGCCTCATTTAATCTTATCTTACATACCCCCCTAATAGAAATAAATGGTAAGTTATCCTGGCTATATCTTATAGTATCTTCCATTACTTAGTGCAAAAATAGTATTTAAGAAATTTTGAATTCTAAATTTTGAATTTTGAATTGAAAAAGGTTAAGTTTTATAAAATTTTGAATTCTAAATTTTGAATTTTG
>JBFLYE010000188.1 GCA_040756715.1 bacterium | reverse complement strand
TGGTTATCTGTGTTCCCGGAAGGATAGTAAGATAAGCCAATATGGTTGATGTTCCTAATAGGGTAGAGGTTCCCAGGGAGGCTACCTCTTTTCCCTTTTCCTTAACCTCAAAGTCATTGATTACACTATCCTTCTTATTTACCTTTAATTTTCCCGTTCCCTCTGATGCATTGTATGTCCCATCGCCTTCAAACCTTCCCTTTATCGTATGTTCTCCCACAGGGACATTGATTACATAATCCTTATAATCCCAGTTTGCTCCCCATGAGTCATCGGATACATCACTTCCCACATAGGCATTATCAACCTCAAGTTTAACTGTCTTATCCTTAAGCTTCTTCCACCTACTTCCATCCTTGTATTCCAACCAGCCATCCAGGGTTATCTTTTCTCCGATATAACCCTCCTTATCCTTTACCCTTATTCTTGTCTCTATCCCTGCATAAACCAGGAAAGACATAGTTATCCCTAAGATTATCCCAATAATTTTTCTCTTCATCTTTACCTTGCCTCCCGGTTTTAAAATTTATCTTTGGCTTATTCCAATATCTCCGTTACAACCCCTGCCCCTACGGTGTGGCCTCCTTCACGGATGGCAAATCTTAGGCCCTGCTCCATGGCAATGGGTGTGATTAGTTCGCCTTCAAGGTTCACATTATCCCCTGGCATTACCATCTCAACACCCTCGGGAAGCTTGATGGAGCCGGTTACATCGGTGGTTCTAAAGTAGAATTGTGGTCTATAGCCAGTAAAGAATGGGGTGTGCCTTCCACCCTCTTCCTTCTTTAGGACATAGACCTCTGACTTGAATCTTGTATGGGGTGTTATTGAGCCAGGTGCAACAATGACCTGACCCCTTTCAACTTGGTTTTTTTCTATTCCCCTTAAAAGAAGCCCAACATTATCGCCTGCCTCTCCCTCATCAAGGGTTTTTCTAAACATCTCAATCCCGGTAACCACACTCTTTCTTGTTTCTTGAATGCCGACAATCTCAACACTGTCTCCTACATGGATTTTTCCCCGCTCAATCCTTCCCGTGGCAACTGTTCCCCTTCCGGTTATGGAAAAGACATCCTCAACCGCCATCTGGAATGGCTTGTCGATCTCCCTTTTTGGCATAGGAATATATGAGTCTACCGCCTCCATAAGCTTTATAATACACTCACAATTTGGGCAATCCTCTTTTCCACAGCCACATTCCCCTGCCTTTAGGGCACTTCCTCTAATTATGGGAATTTCATCACCTGGGAATTTGTATTCAGAGAGCAACTCCCTTAATTCAACCTCAACCAGCTCAATGAGCTCTGGGTCTGCTACCATATCAACCTTATTAAGAAAGACAACAATATAAGGAACGCCAACCTGCCTTGCCAAAAGGATATGCTCCCTTGTCTGGGGCATAGGGCCCTCAGAGGCAGCTACCACAAGGATCGCACCATCCATCTGGGCTGCACCGGTTATCATATTCTTGATGTAGTCAGCATGGCCTGGGCAATCGATATGGGCATAATGCCGATTGACTGTCTGATACTCTACATGGGCAATTGCAATGGTTATCCCCCTCTCCTTTTCCTCAGGTGCATTGTCAATACTATCAAATGACCTGTATTCTGCCAACCCTTTCTTTTCCAATACCTTGGTTATTGCTGAGGTAAGGGTTGTCTTACCGTGGTCAATATGACCAATGGTTCCCACATTAATATGTGGCTTTGTCCTTTCAAACTTCTGTCTTGCCATATTACTTTACCTCCAAAAATTTTAAAAAATTATATAATTTCCCTTATCTTGCTGTCAAGGAAAATTTAATAAACTTTAAAACTTTATAACTTAAAAATTTATAACCCCTGTAAGCCCTATCTCTTTCAAAATTTTCTCAAGCCTGCTTATCATTTTAGAAATGTAGGGTTTTGCACTTGGGACAAAACAGCCTTCCCTACAGGGTTTTATAAAAAATTTTTCTACGCCCTTTTCCATCAAGGAAAGGAAAAAGGGAATTCCAACACTTAAAAGACAGCGAACCCTTATTGCATCAGATAATGGGTAATCAAAACAGGCTATGGTTACCTCCTTTGGGTATTTATCTTTTAGGAGAATCCCATCCTCTCTTATTGCATTGTCTGGACATAACCCTGCACATATGCCGCAGGATTGGCAATCTTGAGAGGAGAGAAAAGCCCTTTTTTCTTCCCTTTTTATCCCCTTAAGTGGGCAGATTCTTATGCAGGTAAGGCATAAAGGGCAGGTCTCCTTTTTCTGCTCTGGCCCTTTTCCACAATAAAGGCAGCGTGACGACTCAAGAAAAACATCATCCAATGTATATGTTTTCTCTATTTCATTAAATGAAGCACACCTTTCCTCAATCCCTAAACATTCGGGTTTTACCCTTTCTCTTTTGGCAATAAAGGGAATTACAGGAGAAGAAATCGATGAAATTAAATCATATACCTCCTGAGTCCTGACTCTTGACTCCTGACTCCTGACTTTTAAATGAACATTCATCGCAACCCTCTTTCCAGAAGCAATCGCACTAGCTACATTCGTTGGTCCTAAAACAATGTCTCCGCAGGCAAATAAGCCATTCAAGCCATCTTCTTTCAACATATCCTGGGTAATGCCTCCCCTTTTTAAAGCCGTCCAATCTGCCATCTGACCAATCGCCATAATTATTGTGTCTACATTAAAGGTTTTTATCTCATCTTCATTAAATTGAGGGGAAAATCTTTTATTTTCATCAAATAGCTTTAAAACCTTCATAGCTATCAATTGCTTTATCTTTCCATTCTCTCTTATCAATTCTTTTGGCCCAAGTTCAGGAAAGATTTTTACCCCTTCCTCTTCTGCTTTTATCTTTTCCCCTTTAAAACAAGGCATATTCTCGTAATCCTCAAGACAAACAAGAGAGACATCCCTTTTCATTCTTAAAGATGCCCTAGCACAATCAATGGCAACATTGCCTCCACCGATAACCAAAACCCTCTTTTTAAGAGAAACCTCCCTTTTAAATTTTATTGCCTCAAGAAATTCCAAAGCCAAGATTACATCATCACCTTTAATTGCTTTTATCTCCCTGTTTAAGGGAAGACCACAGGCAATCACAACAGCATCGTATTCTTTTTTTAGGTCATCTAATGAAAAATCATCTCCCAACCTCTTGTTTGTCTTTATAGAAAGACCAGCATCTACAAGATTTATCATCTCCCTTTTTAAAATATCCAAGGGAAGCCTCCAGGAAGGAATGGTGATATATGGCATTCCTCCCGCAGACTCCTTTTCTTCAAATACATCAACCCTGTATCCTAGCTGAAGAAGATGCCAGGCACAAGAGAGGCCAGATGGACCACCCCCTATAACTGCTATCCTCTCTTTTTGAAATACCTTTTGCTTTGGAAGGGATGAGATGGTATCTCCCAAAAACCTCTTGATATTGCATATGCTTATGGCTTCATCAACCTCACCCCTTCGGCAGACATCCTCACAGGGATGAAAGCATATCCTTCCAAGTATTGAGGGGATTGGTGTCTCTCGGACGATTAAAGAATATGCCTCATCAAACCTCCCCTCACAGGTTAGCCTGATATAATCTGGGATGGGAAGATTAATTGGACACTTATCTACACAGGGTGCAATCTCCATTTGAAATTGTAAATTTTAGATTTTAAATTTTTATACCTTTCTCAATTTACAATTTACAATTTGCAATTATTCATTTTATCATCCCAGGAAGGCTAAATATGGGAAGATACATACAAACAACAATAAATCCAACAACTACTCCAAGGATAACAATCATCATTGGTTCAAGAATAGAGGATAAAGCAGCCACTGTAGCATCAACCTCCCGATCATAGTAATCTGCTGCCTTAAATAGCATTGCATCCAAAGCACCGGTTTCCTCTCCTACTGAGATCATCTGAATCACCATAGGAGGAAATACGCCGGATCTCTTTAAGGGATCTGAAATTCTCTCTCCCTCCTTGATAGCATTCCTTGCATCAAGGATAGCAAGCTCAACCACCCTATTTCCAGATGTTTGGGCAACAATATCCAATGCCTCAAGGATTGGAACACCGGATCTTACCAGAGTTCCCAAAGTGCGCGTAAATCTGGCGATGGCTATCTTTCTAAACAAGTCACCGAATAAAGGAATTTTAAGGATAATACGATGCCATTGTAGCCTTATTTTAGCTGATCGGTTAATCGCTATATTAAATATAACCACAATAACAAATATTATAAGGAAAACAAGCCATACCCAATGAACAAGAAAGTCAGAGATTTTTATCAATATCTGGGTTGGCTTGGGAAGCTTTTCCCCAAATACCTCAAATACCTCCTTAAATTTTGGGATAACAAATACAAGAAGGAATGCGACAACAGCAATGGCAACCAAGAGTATCATTGCAGGATATACCATTGCACCGATAACCTTTCTCCTTAGCTCGGCAATGTTCTCAAGGTATGCGGCAATTCTTTCCAAAACCTCATCCAAAACACCACCTATCTCACCTGATTTGACCATACTTACATAGAGTCGATCAAAGCAGGATGGATGCTTTGCCAAAGCAGATGAAATAAATTCACCACCCTCAATATCCCTTCGGACATCTGTTAATATCTTCTGGAAGGATTTCTTTTTTACCTGTTCAATAAGGATATTTAAACATTGAACAACCGGGATACCTGCATTTATAAGGGTTGAAAGCTGGCGAGAAAAGATAACTTTATCTCCCAGACCAGGCCTGGCTAAGATATTTATCTTACCAAGTAGACCTTCAATAGCAAGACCCCCTTTTTGTTGCTCGGTTGATAAAACCCTTAAGCCTTGGCCTCTAAGCTTGGCTAATGCCTCTTTTAGATTAGCCGCCTCTATCTTTCCCGAGACAGGAGCGCCCCTTGCATCCTTTGCCTTATAATTAAATACCGCCATAATAAATAGTCACCAGAGCACTAAAGCACCAGGACACCAGTAAAAAATATACCGCTATGACTGGTGACTGGTGTTCTGGTGCACTTTAGTATCCTCCTGCCTTAAGCATTGTCTGTGCTTGTGTTGCTCCTCCTGTGAGCATCTTCTTAAGACCTTCTGGGTCTTGAGAATGAATCATTGCATTTTCATAAGTAATCATTCCCCTTCTATATAAATCGGTCAAGCCTGAATTCATTGTCTGCATACCAAATTGCTTTCCTGCCTGCATAATGGTATATGCTTGATGAATCTTTCCATCCCTAATTAAATTTGCAATCGCCGGGGTTGAAATAAGAATCTCACAGCAAACAACCCTACCCTTTCCACTGGCATGGGGAATAAGGGCTTGTGATATGGTTGCCTTTAGAACAAAAGAAAGCTGTGCCCTTATCTGTTGTTGTTGATGGGCAGGATAGACATCAATAATTCTATTTACCGATTGAATGGCATCGGGTGTATGGAGGGTTGCAAAGACAAGGTGGCCTGTTTCTGCTATGGTTAGTGCAGCAGAGATTGTTTCTAAGTCTCTCATCTCACCTACAAGAATTATATCAGGGTCTTGCCTTAACATATGCTTTAGAGCAGCGGCAAATGACTTTGTATCAGCTCCCACCTCTCTTTGAACAACAATACAATTTTTATGTCTATGGAGAAATTCAATTGGGTCTTCAACCGTAATGATATGTGCTTTTTTGTTTGTGTTTAGATAATCAATCATTGAGGCCAAGGTGGTTGACTTTCCTGTTCCGGTTGGACCGGTAACAAGGACAAGGCCAACGGGAATTTCGGCAATCTTTTTTACCACAGAAGGAAGGCCAAGCTGATCAAAGTTTGGAATTTCGTTAGGAATTCCCCTTAAGGCTGCTCCGATTGTTCCCCTTTGTCTAAAGACATTCATCCTTATCCTTCCCACATCTTTGACACCAAAGGATATATCAAGTTCATTCTCTTCCTCAAACCTCCTTTTTTGCTCATCGGTAAGGACAGAGTAGATAAGCTGCTGGCAGGCATCTGGCATAAGACGCTCCATTCCCTCAATCGGCATCATTATACCATCAATCCTGAGTTGTGGTGGTGTGCCAATCACAAGATGGATGTCAGAGGCTCCCTTTTCAACCATCTCATGCACCAAAAACTCCATTGTAAGCATCTTACTTAAGAAATTTTGAATTCTAAATTCAACATTTAAAAATCATTACGCTTCCGAGGTTATCCTCATCATCTCATCAATGGATGTAGCTCCAGAGAGAACCTTTCTTACCGCTGCTTCCCTTAATGTGATCATCCCGCTATCAACCGCAGCTTTATAGATAACATGGGATGATTCTCTATGGAGAATTAGTTCCTTAATCTGCTCATTTGCCACAAGGATCTCATATACACCAGACCTTCCTTTATAACCAATATTCACGCATTTTTCGCATCCATTAGGCTTGTATAATGTAACCACATTTTCCCAGACATCTATTCCCATACTTCTTAGGCTTTCTCCCGGAACTTCATAAGCAACCTTACAATCACAAAGCTTTCTAACCAGCCTCTGGGCAACCACCATAACTACTGTTGAAGCTATTAAAAATGGCTCAACCCCCATATTAACAAGCCGTGTTACCGCACCCGCTGCGTCATTTGTATGAAGGGTTGAAAAAACCAGATGACCGGTTAAGGCAGCATTTATGGCAACCTCTGCTGTCTCCCTGTCTCTTATTTCACCAACCAGAATAATATCGGGGTCCTGCCTCATAAATGACCTTAAACCTGATGCAAAATCAAATCCAATATCGGGCTTTGCCTGAACCTGATTAACGCCAGCAAGGACAAATTCAACGGGGTCCTCTATTGTAACAATATTCTTATCGGGTGTATTTATGCTTCTTAAGGCAGAGTAAAGGGTTGTTGTCTTCCCACTTCCGGTTGGACCTGTAACCAGAATCATTCCATGGGGAACATTTATGTTCTTTTCAAATATACTCAGGGCATCTGGTTCAAAACCAAGGGAAGTAAGGTCAACGCATAAAGCAGATGAATCCAAGATTCTTATCACGGATTTCTCGCCAAAGTTTGTGGGAATGGTTGAAACCCTGAAATCTACCTCCCTTCCTTCAATCCTAAGCTTTGCCCTTCCATCCTGAGGAAGCCTTCTTTCTGAAATATCCATTTCTGACATAATCTTTACCCTTGAGATAAGGGGATGAAGAAGCTCTTTTGGTGGAGAGGCAACCTCATAGAGAATACCGTCTATTCTATATCTTATCCTTAAAGAATGCTCATATGGTTCGATATGGATATCAGATGCCTTTGCTTTAACCGCCTCGGTTAATAGATGGTTAACCAGGTTTATTAAAGGTGCCTCAGAGCCTTGACGCATAATTTTATCTATATTCATCTCATCAGAGACAACCTTGACCTCAATCTTCTTTTTTGTATCTTGCTTCTTTTCATCTAATAACCCTGCTTCATAATACTCCTTAATCGCATTTCTTATCCCTGTGTCTGAGGCAATATGTGGTTTTATCTGATAGCCTGTCTCTACAACAACCTCATTTATTACAGTGGCATTTAAGGGATCAACCATCGCAATCTTTAAAACAGAATCCTCCTTGGCAAATGGAAAAAGAAGGTATTTCTTTGCTGTTTCATAGCGGATAAGGGAAACAGCAAGGATATCGATAGGTGCTTTTGAAAGGTCAATATAAGGGATATTAAACTTGCTTCCCAAAAATGCAACCAGGGCTTCTTCCTCTATCAAGCCTAATCTTATCAATACCCTTGAAAATTGTTCAGCTGTCTTTTTTTGTTCTAATATTGCCCTTTCAAGCCCCTCTTTTGTAAGAAGCCTTGCCTCAACAAGCATATTTCCAATTAAATGCTTTCCCTTTAAAGTTCCTTGAGGTTTATCCATCTTTGATTTACTTTTATCCAGTCTTTAAAATTTATCTTAAGGTCTTTTACCCCTTTTATATATTTTATATCCTCTTCAATCTTTGAAAGGATAGAAGGGATATGCTCCTCTTCCACATTTTGTCCAACAAAACCTAGTTCACCCTTTATAAGAACACAACCATTACTTGTTGAGACATTGACGGTTTTTGTATCCACAAATCTTTTTACAAGAGCTGCTCTTACTTCCACATTTATTTGCCAATCCTCTATCATTATATAACATTCTACAAAAATATGCCTAAAAAGTCAAGCAAATAAAGCTTTTAAAACTTAAAAAATTCATTAAGGTAGTAACTTAAAGAAGAGAAAGAGAAATAAACCTATGAAGCCAAAATGTAATGTCTGGTCTAATATGCTTATAAGTATCCCCTTTTTACCCCTTTTAATCCTAAAGAAATCAACAAAATAATGGGAAATGGAGGTAAGAATGGAAAACAAAGCCCATTTTAAATAAGGGGATACAGCCCAACCAAAGAAAAGTAAGGCTATAAGGGTAATAATTCCATGGGCAATAAGCCATTTCCCTGCGTTTCTCTTCTTTTTTGAAAGAATATCAGGTTGAAGCAAAACATCAGAGACAATGTGAGCAAGGAACGCCCGCAATATTAGGTCAGCCATTAACCCTGTCTTTGTTTATGCTTGGGATTTGGGCAAATCACCCTTACCCTTCCCTTTCTCTTTATAATCTTGCACTTTTCGCAAATCTTCTTTACCGAACTTCCCACTTTCATTATTAAATTTCCACCTCAATTTTGCATTTTTATAAAATCTTTACCACAGTTTTGCGTTTTAAGTTTTGCATTTTGCATTTTTTATTCCCGATATATCACCCTCCCCCTTGTAAGGTCATAGGGAGAGATTTCAACATTAACCTCATCACCGGGAAGAATTTTTATATAATGCATCCTCATTTTTCCAGAGACATGCGCTAAAACAATATGCTTTTCAGAGACCTTGACCTTAAACATTGCATTGGGAAGAACCTCCAAAACCTTTCCCTTTACAATTACCTTCTCCTCTTTTTTCATGTTAATATAAGGGCGCCATTGTTTGTAATGGCAACCGTCTCCTCAAAATGGCTTGATAGCTTTCTATCCTTTGTGATCACTGTCCATTTATTGGAATGTATAAAAACCTCGCTCTTTCCCTCATTTACCATTGGCTCTATGCAAAATACCATTCCCTCTTTAAGGCGAATATTATCTTTGGATACATAATTTAAAATCTCTGGCTCTTCGTGTAGCTCTTTTCCAATCCCATGTCCTCCAAAATCCCGAACAACAGAAAAACCAAAGCCTTCAACATAATTTTGGATTGAATAAGATATATCCCTTGTAGAACCTCCATTTTTGCAATTAGAAATCGCCCTTTTAAATGCCTCACATGCCACATCTTTTAGCTTAAAACATAAAGGGGATATATCGCCAATAGCATATGTCCTTGCCGCATCTGCACAATACCCTTTATAAAATACACCAATATCTACCTTTAATAAATCACCATTTTTGAGGATTCTTTTGCTAGGTATGCCGTGGATTACCTCCTCATTTATGGATGTGCATATAGAGCAAGGGAATCCACGATAACCAAGGAATGCAGGCCTTCCACCCTCCTTTATTATCAAATTATGAGCTATATTATTTAAATAAAGCGTGGTAATCCCTGGTTTTATCATCCCGGAAAGCTTCAAAAATGTATTTTTGATTATTTCTCCTGCTATTTTTATCCTCTCTATCTCTTCTTTGGATTTAAGTATTATCATTTTAACACATTTAATAGCCTATCAAAAACCTCGTTTTCGTCTCCACATCCATTTATAGAGGCCAAAATACCCATTTTTTCATAGAAATCCACAAGGGGTATTGTCTGTTTAAGATAGACATCTATTCTATGCCTTACATATTCCTCGCAATCATCCTCCCTCTGGTAAAGGGCACCTTGGCACTTGTCACATATTCCCTCTTTCTTGGGAGGATGATTTTTTATATGATATATTGCACCACAATCCTTACATATCCTCCTTCCTGTATTCCTTTTAATAATTGTTTCAGAATCTACATCCAATTTAATAACCCTATCTATTTTTATTCCAGCTTTTTCTAATGTTTTTGCCTGGTTTATTGTCCTGGGAAATCCATCAAGAATAAAACCCTGCTCGCAATCTTTGTTTTTTATCCTCTCGTTTATTATCCCAATAATTATATCATCTGGAACAAGCTCCCCTTTTTTTATATAGTCCTCTGCCGCAAGGCCCATTTCTGTCTTATGGGATACAGCATCCCTTAACATATCGCCTGTTGAAATCTGGGGTATTTTAAACCTTTCAACCAGCCTCTTTGCCACTGTTCCCTTTCCCGCACCCGGCGGACCAAATAAAATAATTCGGATTTCGGAATTCGAAATGGCTTTGCGATACTTCGTATCTCGGGATTCGGGATTTTTTAATTCTCTCTTCTGCATTTTATTAAATCCTTACCTTAATTTTTACTTTTGTATTT
>JBFLYE010000187.1 GCA_040756715.1 bacterium | reverse complement strand
TCAAAATTTAGAATTCAAAATTTCTTAAAAGGTGGATGAATTTTTAACAGATAAACACAACCCTATCTATTTTTGCACTAAGTAATGGAAGATACTATAAGCTCTAATTCCAAGCTGATATAACTTGCCACAAACCTCAAAGGATGAAAGAGGGCAAGTCAAAATTGGAATATTCTCTTCCTCTGCCTTCTCTAATGTATCTTTATCAGGGTTTCTATTATTAACCAGGATTATCCCAGAAAGGCTTTTCATTGAGGCAACCGCAACAATATTCTGGTGAACCTGGAGGGTTATCCAGACATTCCCCTCTTTTGCATTGGCTAAGACATCAGACAAAAGGTCAGAACAATACCCTCCTGTTATCTCCCTATCCAATTGCTCCTTTCCTGTAATGACAGAAAGGGAAAGGCTTTCTACAATCTCCTTTAA
The DNA here is from genome assembly GCA_040756715.1 of bacterium. NCBI lineage: Bacteria > bacterium. The sequence goes on along the minus strand of JBFLYE010000187.1, from coordinate 13,365 downwards.
CCTCATTTTATATTTATCCTGAAATTAAGATTTGTTCCTAAACCTACCTCTGATTTTAATTCGAAAAAATCCGAGCAATTTTTTATATTACCAAGCCCCATACCTGCACCAAAGCCAAGCTCCCTTACCCAATCGGGTGCGGTAGAAAACCCTGGGGTCATTGCCTTTTCTATGTCCTCTATCCCAGGGCCTTCATCTTCCACATAAACCTCTATCTTATCTTTAAAGACAATGGCCTTTATTCTCCCCTTTTTTGCAAATATAACCACATTCATCTCTGCCTCATAGCTTGCAATGGCAAGCCTTCTTGTAATATCAGGGTGGATTCCCAGCATCTTTATTGTCCTCTTTAGCCTGCTTGAGGCATCCCCTGCTTTTTTAAAATTGCCTCCCATTATTTCATACTCAAGGGTTATTTCCTTTTTGTCTGCCAAAACATCATCAAAAAAATGGGAAACCCGATAGCCCTTTATCTCCTCTTCATAGTATTTATCTTTAAGGTGCTTTAGAAATCCATGGATAACATCGGTCTTGGTAATTATTCCAGTAAGCTTTTTATCCTTATCAATTACAGGAAACCTTCCATAGCCAAATTTTTCAAATTTATTTAAGGCATTTATCAGGGGTTCATCCTCAAAAAGCGTCTCTGGATTCTTGGTCATTTTCTCTTTTATAGGAATATCTTGCTCTTTATTTATTATTGCCTTGATAAAATCCTCTAAGCTTATAACCCCAACAAGAACATTATTCTCTACCACAGGAAAGCCCGATATTCTTTTATCCCGCATAATTTCCCTTAAAGAGCCTATGTTTTCATCACCTGATACAGCTAAAACATTGGGGTTCATTACCGAGGAGACCTTAAGCTCATAAGCTATCTCTTTAAGTATATTATCTTCCATAACAGCCAGAAAGCCCTGCGCTATAAAGCCTTCCGCAGGATTCATACATGGGAAGGTTTGTTCTTAAAAGGGGGATGCCTATTTCTTTGGCAAGCTCAATTGTCTCATCCTGAGGCATTTTTCCCCGCACAAAGCAGATTGCCTTAATCCCTACCATCTCTGCGGTTCTTATGACTTGGGGGTTTATAATCCCGGTTAAGAGCAGAGAATTGTTTTTGACAAATGCCAGGACATCGCTCATTAAATCAGAGCCACAAGCCATATCTATCTCTCCATCCTCATCTTCCGAGAAGATAACCTCTGCCTCTAATATTTTTCTTATCTCTTTAATGGTCATTTTTTAAACCCAAATCCTAAATTATCTCTTCTCATCCTCCATCCTTATGGCAGCTACCTTTTCTGGACAGACATCAGCACATATCCCACAACCTTTACAATAATCAAGGTTTATCCCAACCATTTTTTCTTCCTCAACCATTATTGATGAATCTGGACAATATATCCAGCAATTAAGACAGGATATACATTTGGAAGCATCCCAGATAGGCCTTTTTGACCTCCAGGAGCCTGTTTTATACCTCTCTGCTGTTGCTGGCTCTAAAATCAATCCTCCACTTGGCAGGTCATACCATTTTTCCATTTTATCTCACCTCTATATTTTGGCTTCTTTCCTTTCCTACAGAGACAAGGGAAATTGGAATACTTAAAGCATCCTTTATCATTTCAATATAATTCCTTGCCTCTTTTGGAAGATTGTCATATTCCTTTATATTTCCTATATCCATTTCCCATCCAGGAAATTCTTCGTATATTGGCTCAATCTCATCCCAGCTTGTAATTCCCTGAGGAATTTCCCCATAAATTTTACCCTTTATCTTATATTTTGTGCAAACCATTATTTTAGAAAGGCAATCCAAAACATCAAGCTTTGTTATGGCAATGCTGGTTATCCCATTTATTTTGCAGGAATACCTGATTGCTGGTAAATCAAGCCATCCACACCTCCTTGGTCTTCCGGTTGTCGCACCATATTCCCCTCCTTTTTCTCTTAAGGATTCACCCAGGTCTTCCTTTATTTCTGTGGGAAATGGACCTTCTCCAACCCTTGTGGAATATGCCTTCATCACACCAATGACATTTTCTATATACCTTGGCGAAATCCCTGTTCCGGTTCCTATCCCTCCGATTGTAGAGTTGGTTGATGTTACATATGGATATGTTCCAAAATCAATGTCCAGAAGGGTTCCTTGTGCTCCCTCAAATAATATGGATTTTCTTTTCAAAATGGCATTTTCTAAAAGAACCCTTGTATCACAGACAAGCTCTTTTATTTTATCAAAATAAGCAAGATATTCATCTACAATTTTATCTGGATTAAATAGAGAATCAAGGGATTTTTGATTAAGGTTTTCTCTAACCTTTTCTTTAAATACATTTCTATCAAGCATATCAGCTATAACAATACCGCATCTTGCTACTTTGTCTGTATAGCAGGGGCCAATCCCTCGCTTGGTTGTCCCTATTTTTTGTGTTTTCTCCCTTATTTCATCTATGGCAATATGGTATGGCATAATGAGATGGCACCTGTAGCTTATATGGAGATTTAGTTCAATCCCCTCCCTCTCTAAATTTTCTATCTCATCCAACAATATGGCTGGATTTACCGCAACCCCATTTCCAATCACGCAATGCTTATCTTTGTAAAGGCATCCAGATGGAATGAGATGGAAGATAAATTCTTTATTGGAAACAAAGACCGTATGACCTGCATTGTTTCCACCCTGAAAGCGGACAATATAGTCATAATCCCTTGCCAAGCAATCAATAATTTTCCCTTTTCCCTCATCCCCCCATTGAAGACCAATGATCGCTAAATTTTGCATTAAATAGAAAGAGGCTTTCTTTCAAAAAGCCTGTCTAGTTCCCTTTTTATTTCCTCTTGAGCCCCTTCAATCCTTGATACGCGAGCTGAGAGGTCAAGTTTTGCACTTATTTCTCCCAAAGCCTCTCTTAGAGAGTGGAATTCTTTAAAAACTAGATTAAATCTTCTATCCATCTGCTCTTGCATCTGCTCAAATCTTTCATTCGTTTGTTTTTGCATCTGCTCAAAGCGCATGGATAGTTCCCTAACCTCTGTTTGAAGAACCCTTAACTCAGGAACAAGGAGCTCCTGGATAACCTTTCTTAACCCCTCAACAATATCCATTAACACTACCTCCTTTTATTTTTTCTGCCAGGGCTTTTCCAACTTCAATTGGATTATTGCCCTCCTCTTTTTCTATAATCATCTTTTTCTCCAAAAAAATACATCCTTTAAGGGTAATCTTGCCATTTTCTATTTTTGCCAATGCAGAAATTCCAGAGCTACAACCTTGCCCAAAAAAAGACATAAATGACCTTTCTGCTTTAATGCAGACCTCAGATTCCCTATCATTAAGGGGTCTTGTTAAAGCTTCAAGCCTTTTATCATTTTCTCTTATCTGGATTCCAAGTGAGCCTTGACCTGGTGCAGGAAGCAAGATATCCTCTGGAATTATTTCTGAAATTAAATGGGAAAGGGAAAGCCTAATTAAAGCAGCCTCAGAGACAACAATTGCATCAAGCCCCTTTTCTAGCATTTTTATCCTTGTTTCAATGTTTCCCCTTATGTAAACAACCTCAAGCTCTGGTCTTATTGCTTGAATAGCCAATTTCCTCCTCATACTTCCTGTCCCAATTCTTGCTCCCTTTGGAAGGGAAAATAAGCCTAATTTATTTTTTGAAACAATCACATCATAGGGAGAGATTCTCTTTGTAACCGCAGAAATCATCAATTCTTGACTCCTGACTCTCTGAGTCTCTGACTCTCTGACTTCTATTGGTATATCCTTCATAGAATGCACAGCCAGATCAATATTTCCTTTTAATAATTCCTCCTCAATCTCTTTAACAAATATACCTTTTTCTTCAAATTCCTGTAAGGGTTTTAAAAACCTATCGGCAGATGTCTTAATTTTTCTAATAGAAACATCGTCATTTATCCTAGATTTTACCTCCTCTGCCTGGATTAAAGCAAGCTTACTTCCTCTTGTTCCTAAGATAATCATTCCACCGTAACGCTCTTTGCCAGATTCCTTGGTTTATCAACATTTCTTCCTAATAATACAGCAACATAATAGGCAAATAGCTGCAAAGGAACAACCGCAAGGATAGGAGAGAACATCTCTAATGTCTTTGGGATATAGATGACATCAGATGTTATGGCTTCTATCTCAGAATCTCCAGATGTTGCAATGGCAATAATTTTTCCCTTTCTTGCCTTTATCTCCTCTAAATTAGAATAAACCTTCTGATGGACAGAATCCTTAAGACAAATTGCCACGGTAGGAAAATTCTCATCTATCAGAGCAATCGGGCCATGCTTCATCTCGCCGGCTGGATAGCCCTCAGCATGGATATATGATATTTCTTTAAGCTTAAGCGCTCCCTCTAATGCTATTGGGTAGTTATATTTCCTTCCCAAATACAAAAAATCCTTATAATTTTTATACCTTTCGGCAATCTCCTTTATTTTATCGCTCTGCTTAAGGATTTCAGAAACCTTCTCTGAAAGCTCCTGAATCTCTAATACAATCCTTTTTCCCATAACTAAGGATAAATCCCTCTGCCTTCCAAGAAGAAGGGAAAGTAAAGAGAGGATGGTTAATTGTGAAACAAATGCCTTTGTAGAGGCAACGCCTATTTCAGGGCCTGCATGGTTATAAACCCCACAATCTGTCTCCCTTGCTATGGTTGAACCAACCACATTTACTATTCCAATGGTTAATACCCCTTTCCTCTTTGCCTCACGAAGGGCAGAAAGTGTATCTGCTGTCTCTCCTGATTGGCTTATGACAAGGAGGGCTGTTTTTTCCTTTTCTAACAATGGCTTCCTGTATCTAAACTCTGAGGCATATTCAACCTCGGTAGGAATCCCACCATATTCTTCAAGGATGTATTCGCCAACCAATCCTGCATAGTATGCGGTTCCGCAGGCGGTAATAATAAGCCTTTCAATGGAAGAAAGCCTTTCTCTTACATCCTCTAATCCGCCAAGCTTGGAGATACCCTCATCAAGAAGCAATCTTCCCCTTATGGAATCCTTTATAACCTTTGGTTGGTCAAATATCTCCTTTAGCATAAAATGGGCAAACCCCTCTTTTTCTGCCTGCTCTATCTCCCATTCAAGGATTGCAACCCTATCTTTAAGAGAAATTTCACCCTTTGAGAAAAATTCATCCCTTTTAACCACAACAATCTCTCCCTCCTCAAGATAGACAACCTGTTTTGTGTAGCGCAATATTGCCGCAGGATCTGAGGCAATGATATTTTCATTTTTTCCCAATCCAATAATCAGAGGGCTTCCATAGCGAGCGGCTACAATCTTATCTGGCTCTTTGCTTGAGATAACCGTAATGCCATATGTTCCAGTTACAAAAGACAAGGCAATCTCTACCGCATCCTCTAAATTTCCCTTATAATTTTCTTCAATAAGATGAGCAAGAACCTCTGTATCTGTTTCTGATTTAAAGATATGACCCTTTTCTATAAGGCTTTTCTTTAATGTCTTATAATTCTCAATTATCCCATTATGGACAACAAAGATTTCATTCTTGCAATCAGAATGTGGATGGGCATTTTCTTCTGAAGGCACTCCATGGGTTGCCCACCTTGTATGGGCAATCCCAATTTTCCCTGGAATTTCTCTTTTGTTTATTATCTCCTCAAGGTCGGCTACCTTCCCTTCCCTCTTTACAAGAAAAGGATGATCATTTAAAATTACTAACCCAGCTGAATCATAGCCCCTATACTCAAGATGCCTTAATCCATCAAGGAGGATATCCTTTGCCTCCCTCTCTCCGATATAGCCTATAATCCCACACATGACTCTCTGATTCCTAGACCCTTTAGACCCTTTTATTTATTTGTCAAGGCAGAAAGACCTGGCATCTTTGCTCCTCCTAGAAACTCAAGGCAGGCACCACCACCGGTTGAAATATGGGTCATTTTGTCTGCCAAACCAAGCTTTACAACAGCCGCTACTGAATCTCCTCCACCCACAATGGTTGTTGCATTGCTCTCTCCCAAAATCTTAGCTATTTCTAATGTTCCCTTTGAAAACCTATCTATTTCAAAGATACCCATTGGCCCATTCCAGAAAATACACTTCGCCTTTTTTAAGACCTTTGAGAATTTTTCTATGGTTTGTGGCCCAATATCAACCGCCCTTTGATTTCCAGGGATACTTCCCCTTCCTACAATGGTTATATCAGCTCCCTCTGAAACAAATGTAGTAACTACATGGTCAGAGGGAAGATACAGGGATTTTTCCAGAGCAATGCTTTGAAGAAGGATCTCCTTTGCCATATTGATATGCTCCTTTTCCACCAGGGATTTTCCCACCGGAATACCCAAAGCTGCAAAGAATGTATATGCCATTCCTCCACCGATTAAAAGCTCATCAACCTTTAAAAGGAGATTTTTTATTAGATCTATCTTTGTAGAAACCTTTGCTCCTCCAAGGATTGCAATCAAAGGCTTTTCCTTTGATTCTAAGACCTTTCTCATATACTCAACCTCTTTTTCAAGGAGAAATCCAGCGGCTGCTTTTTGAACAACCCTGCATATTCCAACCACAGAGGCATGCTCTCTATGGACAACCGAAAATGCATCATTGACATAAAGGTCGCCTAAACTTCCCAATTCCTTTGCAAAAAGAAGGTCATTCTCTTCTTCTTCTGTATGAAATCTGACATTCTCAAGGAGAACCACCTCGCCCATTTTAAGCTCCCGGCAAACCTTCTTTGTCTCTTCACCAATACAATCAGAGGTCTTTTTAACAGGCATTCCAAGGAGCTTAGTCAATCTCTCACCTGCGGCTGTAAGCCTTAATGATTCCTCTATCCTTCCCTCAGGTCTTCCAAAATGAGAAATCAGAATACAGGCTCCCCCATTTTCCAGAATATGCTTTATGGTTGGAAGGGAAACTACAATCCTTGTATCATCAATGATTTCACCCCTCTCATCAACGGGAAGGTTGAAATCAACCCTTAGCAAAACCCTTTTTCCAGCTACATCAAGATCCTTTAAGGTAAGTTTATTTGACATAAATTTATTCTCCTTTAATTCAAAATTCATAATTCAAAATTTCTTATGTATTCCAAAAGGTCAATTATTCTCATACTATATCCTGTTTCATTGTCATACCAGCCAAAAACCTTTACCAGGTCATCCTTGGCAAAGGTAAGCTCTTTGTCAAATATACAGGATGATGTGTCTCCATTAAAATCAGAGGAAACCAAAGGTTTATCACAATATTTAAGGTATTTGGAAAGAGGACCCTTTTCCGATGCGCTTTTAAATAGGTTATTAACCTCATCTTTCGTAGTAGGCCTTTCTGTTATCACGGTAAGGTCTATAAGGGAAACATTTGGGGATGGAGCCCGGACAGCAATACCATCAAGCTTTCCAGCAAGCTCTGGAATAACCTTTCCGATTGCCTTTGCTGCACCTGTTGTGGTTGGAATCATAGAGAGGGCTGCTGCCCTTGCCCTCCTTAAATCTTTATGTGGAAGGTCAAGGATTTTCTGGTCATTTGTATAGGAATGAATGGTGGTCATAAATCCCTTTTTTATTCCAAAGTGAGAAAGGAGAACCTTTGCCAGGGGTGCCAGGCAATTTGTTGTACAGGATGCATTTGAAATGACATTGTGTTTATCTTTATCGTATTTATCCTCATTTATCCCCATTACTATTGTTATATCCTCATCCTTTGCAGGTGCTGTAACAATAACCTTCTTTGCCCCTCTTTCTATATGCAAAGAGCAATCAGCCTTGTTGGTAAATTTCCCTGTTGATTCAATAACCACATCAACCCCTAAATCCTTCCAGGGAAGCTCCTTTGGGTCTTTACAAGACAAAGCTTTTATCTTCTTTTCGCCTATTACCAAAGAATCATCCTCTACCTTTACCGGATATTTAAACCTTCCATGGAGAGAGTCATACTCTAATAAATGGCACAGGGTCTTTGTATCTGTAATGTCATTTACGGCAACCCATTCTATGTCTCTCTCTATCCCCAACCTTAAAACAACCCTTCCAATCCTTCCAAATCCATTAATTGCAACCTTCATATCTAATTTCCTCCTTTTAAATTTTGATAAATTTTAACAAAAAATCTTAATTTCGTCAAAGTTTTTCTTTTACGATAATAAGAGGAATTAAAACAACAAAATTCATCACCGCAACATATAAGGATGTTTTATAAATACCAACAATAGGAATAAGAAATATGGGCGTCAATAAGCTTCCCAAGCAAGAGCCAAGCAAGATCATTCCATAACTTAGCCCGGCTGTCCTTCCAACATCCTCCCTTCCTCTTAAGTAGAGCTTGTTTGCCAGGCCAAATCTAATACCTCCCACAAATCCTGTAACAATTGGTAAAAATGGAAGAATGTTTCCTTTGGAAAGGTAAAAAAACAAGGGAATTAAAAGGGGATAAAGGCAAATTCCTATTTGTGTTAAGACAAAAGCAGGAAAATCCCTTTTGATTTTTGGGATAATCTTTATTATCCAAAAAGAACCTAGTGATAAACCAAGCATAAATGAGGTAATGATAAGCCCTAATTTATAAAACATATAGCCATAGAGCATCTGAAAAGAGAGCAAAACCAGGGTTTGAAAGGCAATCTCTGTGAATCCTGTGGTCATAATTGCCCCCAATATAGCCTTTTTATATCCAAAAAGCCCGAATAGAAATAAAAAGAGATAAAAACAGATGGCTATTTTTAAAATTCTTTCGCTGTTTATCCACCTCATCATCTTGGATAAAAAGGGATTAGCTCTGCTTGTCCAGAAAACGATGTTTAGGTAGTAAGCAATAGGTCTTTTATAATAATTTATCTTAGCCTTTGTTTTGTTTAAGGAATTTTCTATTTTTTTAATCTTTTCTTTAGATAGCCTTGCAGATAAATAATATTCCCTAATGTATTTTATATCCAAATTTCTCATCCTTACCCTTTCCATCCAAAGCTTGTAATCATAAGTCAATACCCCCTTTTTATTACAGGCTAAAAAATAGGCTGTATCCCCTGGAATTATTTTTACATCGCAAAATACATCCTTTAAGCTAACATAAATGGATGATAAAAAATCTCTTAATTCAGGGGATATATAATTTTCTGAAGACAAAAGACCAAAGGAGATAATGCCAGAAGGGTTCAAAACCTTTTTTACCTCCTTAAAAAATTCTAAGGTATAATACCTATTCAATTGGGCTGTGTATGGGCTTCCAACCGAGACAATAACACAATCGTATTTTTTGTCGGTTGTTTTAATAAAAAACCTTCCATCCATATTTTTGACATTTACCCTCCTATCCTTTAAAGGGTTATTGGGAAGGTAATCTTTTGCTATTTTTATAATCAATGGGTCTAGCTCTACATAATCTATATTTTTTACCGGGTGTTTAATTATTTCGGAAATTATTCCTAAGCCACCTCCTATTAAAAGTATAGAAGAAGGATTTGCATGGGAGAGGAGGTTAAAATTGCAAGCCTCCTCAGAGCTTGCTCTATCTGGAATGGTATAAAAATGAAGCCCATTATAGAAAAATGAATATTGCTCTTTTCTTTGGACAAGGGAGATATTTCCATAGATAGAATTTTGAAAGGCAAGAAGTTTATACCCCTTAAACTGCCTTTTTATAGAATATTCATCCAATCTATCCCAGCTATTGGATAAAAACATTCCTATAAAAAATAGGCTTAAAAATATGGAAATAAACCTTTTTGCCAAGAAAAAAGCCAGCAGAATATTTAACAAGCTAAATATTCCCATAATCTCAAAGGAATTAAACATCTTGATAAGAAAAAAGCTTGAGATGCAACCTCCCACCATACAACCTATTGCTTCTAAAGCATAAACCATCCCAATATTGGTGGCAGCAAGGGAGCCTTTTATCATCCTACACCCTAAAGAAAACATAAAACCAAAGATGCTACAAAGGGGGATAAGGATAATAAAGCTTGATATGCACATAATGGGAATAGAAACAATCTCACCTAAAGATATATTAAAAATTTGTTTTAAAAGCCTTATAAGAAAAATGTCTAAAGGAAGTAAAAGGCCCAAGAAAATTTGGCAGAAAGAGAAAAAAGAAGCCTTATTTTTAATTTTGTCTGCCAGCAGGCTTCCCAAAAACCAACTACCCATTGTTCCTCCAAAAAGCCAACAGCCAAAAATAAAGCCCATAGAAAGCTCATTACCATAGAAAACAGTCAAAAATTCTCGCAGAATGACAATCTGGGAACCTATAGAAGTAAAGCCAAGGAGGAGGATAGAAATTGCTGCCATCACCGAATCACGAAATTTGAATTCCCATTTACTTCCTTCCCAAATAGGTTTAAAGGAAAGCCTGTGGGTCTCTTTAAAGAAGGTAAAATATATCATTTTATAATTGCAAATTTTCTTATAACTTTCTCCTTTCCATCATCTATAAGGGCAAAGTAGACACCTGATGATACCTTCTCTCCTTTATTATTCAACAGATTCCAGCAATTATTTGATGGGGGATAAAACTCACCCTTAAATACAAGCTCACCCGCAATGTTAAATACTGATATGGTAACCCTTCCATTCAATCCATAGAACCAAACCCTATCGTATTTATTTGTCTTTACCGGATTTGGTTGGACAATAACATTAGAGATAGAAAGACCAATAGGAAAGCCAATACCATAGAGGGAAATGGAATTAAGGCGGCATTGGATGGTATTTAAAACTGGATTTACAATTTGCTCTCCTTCTACAATAATCCATCGGTCATTAACAAACCTATAGATTCTATAGGAAAGCTCATCTATTTCATCGGAAAAATCTGGATCTTGATATGGTAATATTAAAGTAAGGGGCTTTACAGGCTGTGCACCTTCGCTATATTCCTCTGTAATTGCTATAAGTTCATAGATAGAATTTGGAAGAATTGAAGAAATGGCAGGCGATGCAACCTTTACTCCTATATCCTTTCTTTGAATAGTAAATGTAATGGTTCCCGAAAATGCACCCCTTGGTATCTTTATATTAAGACCCTCCATCTTTATCTCAGAATCCATATTGGGTAAGATAATCCCTGCTTTATCAACCACCTTTATCCCATCAGATGGATTTGACCAATTGCCATATCCTGCTGTATTCCTTGCCCTTGCCCTATAGGAATAGGTTAAACCCTTTGTCCTTGTTGGTATTTCATACCATTTGCTACTTCCTGATAATGTTCCAATTGTATACCAAGATGATGTTCCAATACGCTCCTCTATCTCATACTCAATAATCCCACAAGGCTCGCTTTCTATAGGAAAGATTACCCTATATCTTCCATCAATGTCTGCATCATCGTCAAGAAAATCATAACCATTCATTTCAGATGAATCCTCTATTGGTCTTGTGATAAAAACCGGAGGATTGTGGGAAACCGTAATTGAGACCAGATTTGTTGTTGTAATAAAACCAGCGGATGTAATTGTCGCATAGTTTGTAATGCTTCCTTTCCCTATAACTTGGGCAGAAAAGGAAATTGTCTTGGTTACATATACAGGGAGAGTGCCAATATTCCAGCTTATTACTCCATTGCTATAGGTTCCTGTGCAATAATCACAGGGTTCTATCTTTATGGCAGAGAAGAAGGGGTATTCTCCCTCTTCATAGAGAGCGATAATATAGCCATTATCTTTGGATAGGGTGAATTTATCAGAAATGGGAGAATAAGAAATCCTTGCTCCAGCTTTTTTGTCATTGTTTATTTCATTAAGGAGGGATTCAATGGTTGGGTAATTAAATGGGTTTATGGGCAATGACCTATATGTCCCTTGATTGGTTATAATGGTTATCATTCCATCGGGTCTTTTATTAAATGAATACCAGCTATTCATATCCAAAATTCCATCCCCCGAGATAACCTCTTGCTTGCTTTTTATTTGGGAGAAAGAGAGGCCAAGGGGTAATTGGTCATAGACAAAGACATCCCTTGCATCCATATCTCCAGTATTTATGAGAGAGATGGTATAGGTTATAACTGAGCCTAGGCTTCCCTCTGCCTTGGGAAATACATCCTTTGTGGAATGTGAAAGGTCTGGGCCAATTACCCTGCCTGGACTTGGAGTGTCAGGATCCCAATTTAGGTCATCTAACCCTCCTCTCTTACTCTCCCCAAGATTATTTTTCTTAAGACCTACCTTTCGTAAAGAAAGCCCTGTATTATCTGCACCATTATTATCCCAGGAAAGATTGTAGGCAAGGGAGTCTAAGAGAAAGCCATTGGCATCTTTTAAGGTAATCACCAGTCCCTCTGAGGGATTATATGAATTAAGCAGGAGGAAATCCTTTAGGCTTAGAATTGGTATATTTTGTGGTATATTATAAAAATCCCTAATTTGGGAAGGCGATGTCTTAGTACTACAGATTACCAAGCAGCTATGGGGATTGATTATGGTTGGGTTTGAAATAATAGCCTTATAGCCCCCTATTCTAATAGTTGCACTTTCTAGATCAATAGGGCTATCGGTTGAATTATAAAGCTCGGCAAACTCATATGTGTCGTAAGAAGGAGGATTGGGATGAATTTCGGTGATAATCACATTCCCTCCATACCCTTCCCAAATATTAAGCCTCCCTTTCCTTGCTCTAACCTCCCTTGCTTCCCATTCAGGAAAGTTTAGGATGTTATTCTCCATAAAAAGCCTTGTGGCTAAACCATTTTCAAGTAGAAGGCTGTTAAATATCTTATTTTCATAAACAATAACCCCCAATAGCCTACCATACTTATCCTTCTGCTTTAAAGGGTCAAAGTAGATTAGAACCTCCTTTCCAAAGACCTGTTCAAGGAAATCCTTTGCCTTATCTGAATATGGCTCACCCATTTCATCAGCATCAATCGCCAAGAGTCTAACCGTGTCAGTGCCTCCTGCGGTTTCAATCTTTATAGTATCGCCATCACAGACCTCAGTGACCGTTGCGGTTATGGTCTCTGCGTTTTGGATAAAAACAAGTAAGGAAAGCTCGTTAGAAAAACTTTTTAGGGTTAAAAAAAGAAGAATCATTATAATTTTTTTGTATATGTTTAGGTTACTTACTTTCATAGGGAACGGAAGAGACATCATACCCCCCTTGGATAATTATACCATCCTTTTGATAAAAGGTCAAGTTTAATTTCAAATCCAGATGGGTATAGACATACTTACCACCCTAGGAAAGAAAAAATACAAAACAAAGAGATTATTGAAAGGGCTTTTGCTTTTCATATTATTATTGGTATAATAAAAAACGCTCATCTCTTAAAGATTGTGCTTAGGCGGCTTTAAGCCACATTTCAGGCTCCTGTGTAGGAGCCCGGGATCGATATTTGACAACCCTCTTTTGTATAGCCTCGATAGGATTGCTTCTGTATCTG
>JBFLYE010000186.1 GCA_040756715.1 bacterium | reverse complement strand
GCTTTCTCACTATCCCCAGGTTTCTTACATCATCCCAATCGTCTGTTTTTGGGGTTTCTAAAATAAGGGGCATATCTTTAAAGAAAGGATGGATAAGAATTTTCTTAAATCCCTCTATTCCAATTAAGCCTTCTCCAATACCTAAGTGTCTATCCCTATGAGAGCCACATTCTCCCTTTGAATCATTAAGATGAACAAGCTTTATTCGGCAAAGACCAAAGGCTTTGTCAAATGTAGAAAGCACGCCATCAAGGTCATTCAAAATATCGTATCCTGCGGCAAAGATATGAGCTGTATCAAGGCAGACACCGAGACGCTCCTTTTCATCACACCCTTCAATAATTTCTCCAATCTCATCAGCTAGCCCAATCTCATTTCCCTCCTTTGCGGTTGTCTCAAGAAGAAGCAAAACAGGGTTTTTTACAAAGGAGAATGCAACATTGATGGAGTCAATTATCCTTTTTATTCCAATTTTAACACCATCTCCCTTATGGCTTCCTGGATGGGTTACCACAAATGCACAGGAAAGTTTTTCTGCCCATTTTAGCTCAGAGATGAGGGTCTGGACGCTTTTTTCCATTAAAAGGGGGTCAGAGGATGCAAAGTTTGGAAGATAAGAAAGATGAATTGCAACAGGAGAAATGTCCTTCTTTTTAAGGCTTTCCTTAAAGAATGAAATATCATTATCTAAATAATTTGGCCCTGCCCAAGATTTTGGATTTCTTGTAAATATCTGAATTGTCTCGCAATTAAGGTATTCTGCCCTCTCAACAATTTCTTTAAGGTTTAAGGAGGAAATATGAACCCCTAATCTCAATTATACGGATGGGCTTAAGAGAGAACTTGCTATATCTTGTATATGCCTGTTATAATACCCCTCTCTTATCCTCCTTTCTGCCGTATCTATTCTTTGCGAGCGAACATCTGGAAGGGAGGATATAGCATTAAAAACAAGCTTTTTCAAAGAATCTAGTTCAGAAGCCTTCTTTCCCTCGGATGAAATAGAAAGGGTATCATCGGCCTCATTTATTACCCCCTCCTTGCCTTTTATGAGGCCTCCTTTTTCTATCTTCCCTATCTTCCCTATTTGACCTATTTTATCTATGTTCATCTTTCTAAATTATATATCGGAATTTTTCAAAGAAAACTTTACATAAATTTTATTCTTTTGTCAAGTTTCATATCGCCCCTTTGCTTGAGGGAATATCTGTCCTCTCAATCCTCGTTGCCCCTTTCAATGCCCTTCCTAGTCCCTTAAATATTGCCTCTATAATATGATGGGTATCAGAGCCATAAAGAATTACAATATGGAGGGTAATCTTTGAATTGTCAACAAATGCCTTAAGAAATGCCTGGATTAAAGATGTATCAAGGCCATCAACCATCCCAGAAAATTCAAAGGCAAGGTTATCCTTTTTTATAATAAGGTTAGGCCTTCCTGAGATGTCCAAAGATACAATGGCTAATGCTTCATCCATGGGAAGGGCTATATCGCCATATCTATTTATCCCTTTTTTATCTTTTAATGCCTTATCAAATGCGCTGCCAAGGCAGATTCCAACATCCTCAATGATATGGTGTGGAAGATCTCCCTTTGCCCTTATCTTGAGGTCAAACATACTATGGTGTGAAAACAATGAAAGAAGATGGTCAAAAAATGAAAGGCTTGTTTTTATATTGGACATTCCACAACCATCAAGAGTTAGATTTACCTCTACCCTTGTCTCTTTTGTCTCCCTTATTATTTTTTCCTTTCTCATCTTAACCGTCCGTCAGATAGTCTAAAGAGCCGATCTGCCATTTTTGAAAGCTCCTCATTATGGGTAGCAATTATTAAAGCCTTGTTTTCTCTTTTAACAATGGATTTTAACATCTCATATACCTCAATTGCCATATTTTTATCAAGAGAGCCGGTTGGCTCATCTGCAATAATTATTTCTGGAGAATTGATCAAAGCCCTTGCAATAGCTACCCTTTGCTGCTCGCCAAAGGATAAGTAATTTGGAAGATGGTTAATCTTGGAAGATAAACCCAAAAATGAAATAAGCTCATAAGCCCTCTTGCTTGCATTATTTCCCATAATAAGCGAAGGAATCAATACATTTTCAAAAATAGATAAATTTGAGAAAAGGTTATAAAATTGCAAGATAAATCCCATATTCTTTGCCCTAAATCTATTAAGGTTGTCCTCTTTTAATGCAAAAATGTCACAATCATTAAAAAGGACATTCCCAGATGATGGTTTTTCTATGCCACCTATGATATGGAGCAAGGTAGATTTCCCAACCCCAGATGCTCCAACAATAGCAACAATCTCGCTATTTTTTATCTCTAGCTCTATTCCCTTTAAAACCTCAATTTGCCCAAAGGATTTATATAGATTGCTTATTCTTACCATATAAAAACCATATAATACTTATTATTATGCCCACGATAAAAAATACAACCTGTGGTTGGGTAAGGGAAAAAAGAAATAGGGGTTGATCCCTTAAAAACTCAACAAAAAAGCGGATTATGGAATATCCCAAAAGGAATGAGAAAAAGAGAAAACCATTCCTCTTTGGCTTAATCTTAATGAGAATTAAGAATAGGATAAAATCTAAAAGGGATGAATAGAGTTGGGTTGGATGAAGGGGGATATTTCCAAATCTCTTCCATCCCCAGCTTCCCACAGGAAATAGAATTCCCCAGGGAAGGCTGGTTGGCTTTCCAAAACAACACCCTTCAAAAAAGCAACCTATCCTTCCAATACTCATCCCAATAGCAAAGGAGGGAGAGAAAATATCGGCAATCTTAAGGAATGGCAAGCCCTTTTTCTTGCAATATATCCAAACAGAAATTATGGCAAAGATAAGTCCTCCATGAAATGTAAAGCCCGATCTTGAGATAAAAACATCAATAAATGAATAGGATGATGGGTTTGAAATAGCATTAAATATCCTTGCACCAATTATACCCGAGACAAAAATTAAAACAGCAATGTTTGAGATATGCCTCTTTAAATCAAAAGCCCTCCTTTCAGCAAGCCAAAATCCAACCATAAAGGCAATTGCCAAAAAAAGCCCGTATGTATAGAGGGTAAGTGGACCTATCTTAAACAAAACCGGGTGCATTACTTAAACCCCTCAAATATTCTTGTTATATCATTCATCGAGGCAAAGAAAAGGATTAAAATGATTATTCCAAAACCGACCTGATTTGCCCTCTCGTAAAATGTTTCTGAAAATGGCTTTCTCCTTATTCCCTCAATAATAAAGAATAAAACCAGACCACCATCTGCTATTGGGATGGGAAGAAGATTGACAATAACAAGGCAGACGCTCATTAGGGCTGTAAATCGTAAAAGATGGACAAATCCCTCATGGGCTGTTTTGCAAGCTATTTGAAGGATTCCAATCGGACCTGATACCATTTTTGGTGATATATCGCCCCTTATCATTTTATATATCCCAACAATGTTTAAGACAATAAGGTCATATACCTCAGAGGATGCCTTGCAAGATGCAATAATGGGATTGTATCTTTTTGTTGTATAAAATGAGGGTGTAATCCCTATCATACCAATGGTTTGCGTGCCAATTAGCTTCTGTATTGGGACAATGGTTAAAGAAAAAATTTTATTTCCCCTCTCTACCTTTAAAGAACAAGGAACGCCTGGATTTTTATAGATTACCTCAACCACATCTTCCCAAGCAAAGATTTCCTTTTTATTTATCTCTTTTATTAAATCACCCTTTAAAAGAGCCGATTTCTCCCCCGGAAATCCTTTAAGAAAACCCCCTATTCTTGGGGCAAGCCAAGGGGAAATCCCAATATAGCCCATCCCTCCATCTATAGCCTCTATGGTAATATTTTTCTTTATTAGCTTGCCATCTCTTTTAATCTCAAATTCATATGTTTTATTTGGATTCATGGCAATCTTTTTTACCACATCCTTCCATTCATCAATATGTGTATTCTCTATTTTTACAATTTCATCGCCTTTTATTATTCCCCCTTTTTGTGCAGGAGAACCCTTAATTACTCCTCCCACAATGGGCAGAATTGAGGGAGAACCAAAGGTAAATATCATAAAGAACAAAAGCCAACCAAAGAAAAGGTTCATAAAAACACCACTTAGGACGACAAATATCCTGGCAGAAATGGGTTTTGAATAAAATTCACCTTCCTTCCCTGTTCTTTCATTAGGAGATTCTCCCTCCATCTTAACATATCCACCAAATGGGATAAGGGCTATCTGGTATTCGCAATCATTCCTCTTAAAGCCAAGCAATTTTTTCCCAAAGCCAATGGAGAATTTTCTTACCTTTATCTTGGCTATAATTGCAGCAATAAAATGTCCAAGCTCATGGACAAAGATACAAAAGGATAAAACAAAGATTGCCCCTATTATTGATGTAAACATTTTACATAATTTCTTGCCCAGGCATCTGCTTCCAAAATTTCTTCAATGGTTGGGTTTCTTTTGGGCTTATGAGCAGACATTGCTTTTTTAACCCCCTCAAAGATTTCATTAAATGAAATCTTCTTTTCTAAAAAATCACTTACACAAACCTCATCTGCGGCATTTAAGACAGCTGGCATTGTTCCCCCTATCTTTCTTGCATTATAACCATATGTAATGGATGGAAACCTTTTCAAATCTGGCTTTTTAAATGTAAGTGAGCCTATCTTGGAAAGATCAAGAGAAGGCGCCATTCTCTTTAACCTCTTTGGATATGTAAGGCTATAGGCTATGGGAAGGCTCATATCTGGAACAGACATTTGTGCCAAAATAGAGCCATCAGAGAACTCAACCATAGAATGAACAATGGATTCAGGGTGTATTACCACATCTATTTTTTCAATATCTATGTCAAATAAATGTGATGCCTCAATTATTTCAAATGCCTTATTCATTAGTGTAGAAGAATCAATGCTTATCCTCCTTCCCATCATCCATATGGGATGAACCAAAGCCTCTTCTGGGGTAATATCATTCAGGGTCTCTCTATTGAGAAATGGGCCACCCGATGCGGTAAGGATTATTCTCTCAGGCTTTTCCTTTCCTGAAATACATTGGAATATGGCAGAATGTTCAGAATCAATGGGAATTATTGAGACATTCCTTTCCTTCGCCTCATTTTTTAAAATCTCACCTGCCAAAACAAAAGCCTCCTTTGAAGCAAGGCAGACATTTTTCCCAGCTCTTATAGCATAAAGGGTTGGAAGTAAAGATGCTGCACCAGATATGGCTATAATCACCCGGTCAGCCCCTTTAAGGCTTGCCAGCTCAAGGATTCCCTCCTGTCCACCCAGAACCTTACAGGGCAAATCCCTTAATCTATCTTTAAGCTCATCAAATTTCTTTTCGTCAGCAATTGCAACCACAGGGGGTAAATACTTCCTTGCTTCTTCTTCAAGGAGGGAAATATTCTTTCCACCCGATATTCCAAGAAGCTTGAAACCTAAAGCCTGGATAACCCGAAGAGAACACCTTCCAATTGAACCTGTTCCTCCTAAAACTACAATATTCACCGCCGTTTATTTTAATCAATCCCCAAATCTACTTAATCACCCCTATCTTTCCAAGGCCAAATGTTTTATCTGAATTGCTTATGGTATAAAGATAGACACCAGAGGCAATGTTTTTTGTATCCCAAGAAATTTCTTCCCCTCTGCCTGCGGGAAGCTTTACCACAAGCTCTCCAGATATTGTATAGATTAAGATAAATGTATCCTTAAAGGTTAAAGGGCTGCCTCTAAATCTTACAATTTGCCCAAATTTTGCTGGGTTTGGGAAAACTTTAATGGAGGTTGTGGTAAATGTTGAAATAGAAGATGATGCTGTGCCTCCCCGAGAATCAGAGGCAATAACCTGCCAAGAATATGTTGTATCCATCGCTAATGGCTCTTTAAAATTTGGTGTCCAAAATGTATCACTTGTATTTGCAACATTCTTTAGCCCTTCTCCACCTTTTCTCAAGAAGAGAGAATATCTGATCTTATCCTTCCAATCTGGGTCAATTGATGTGCTCCATCTAAATGTAGGGTGCTGGCTTGATGTCCATCCATTATTTTCTGGCTGGATAAGGGAAAATCCTAAAGGGGGTCTATTTTCTCCCCATAAGCTATAAAGGACATTTATCCTTCCAAAATCTTCCCTCCCAATGTTATCAGACCTATTTCTTATTTCATTAAAAACAAAGGCATTT
This sequence comes from bacterium, assembly GCA_040756715.1. NCBI lineage: Bacteria > bacterium. The sequence continues at coordinate 19,501 of JBFLYE010000186.1, read as the reverse complement.
GTTGCACCTGGATACCTTGAGAATAAAAGGCCTGCCAAGCCTGCAACAAATGGAGATGCCATTGATGTTCCAGACATATAGGCATATGTGCCTTTTTCCTCTGGAATTGTGCTTAAGATATAAACCCCAGGTGCAGAAATATCAACCCAGTTGCCATATTGGGAAAACCCTGCCTTTTGGTCGTATCTATCTGTTGCTGCCACAGCCATTACATTATCATAGGCGGCGGGGTAGTTTTTTTCCTCTCTCCCATCATTTCCTGCTGCTGCAACAATGAATACATTTTTATTATAGGCATAACCACAGGCATCTTTTAAAACATTTCCTACCTGAGGAGCTCCTAAACTCATATTGATTACCTTTGCACCATTATCTGCTGAATATCTTATTGCCAAAGATATATCAGCATCATTACCATAACCTTCTGCATCAAGGCATTTTATCGCCAATATCTTGCAATTCCAGGCAAGACCTGTTATACCAATCCCATTGTTTGTTTCACCAGCGGCAATACCAGAAACATGGCTTCCATGGCTATGATAGTCCATTGGGTCTTTTTCATAGGGAACAAAGCTTTGGCTTCCAATGATTTTATCGTTTAAGTCAGGATGATTATAATCAATCCCTGTGTCTAATATGGCAATGACCACAGAAGATGTTCCCTTTTCTATATCCCAAGCATCTGGTGCAGAAATTTTAGGAAACGGCCATTGGTCATTAAATTTAGGGTCATTTGGTGTTGTATAAGCCTTTCGGATATAATTCGGCTCGGCATAGACAACATCTGGATTATCTTTAAATTTCTCAATTGTCTTAAAAATATTAGAATCCTTTTTAAGCTTAATTCTATAGATATTATCAAAAAGCTCATTAAAGGATTCCACATCAACCCCCATTACTTGAATCCCCCTTTTTTCCTTAAATTTTACAAGAATCTCATCTTTTACAAAATCAGCAAAGATAAGGCTGGGAAATAAAAGAAATATTAAGACCCTCATAGAACAATCATACAATCTCCATAGCTTCCAAATCTATAATTCTTTTCAATTGCTATTTCATAAATTTCCTTTAGTTTCTCCAAGCCAACAAATGCAGAGGTCATAATAAAAGGAGGGTTTTTAGGAAGGTGAAAATTTGTAAGCAACCCAGAGATTATCTTAAATCTAAACCCAGGGTAAATAAATAACTCTGTCCAAAATCCGACTCCTAACTTCTGATCTCTTCCTCCTGACTCTAATGCTCTTACCACCGATGTTCCGCAGGCGATTATTCTTTTATCTTCAGGGATTTTTTCCTCTATCCTTACATATTCCCTATCCATCCTATGTTCCCTAATATCGCTGCAGCGGACCGGCTTAAATGTGCCAAGTCCGATATGGAGGGTAAGGTAGGCTATAGAAATTCCATTTTCCTTTAATTTTAAAAGAATCTCATCGGTAAAATGAAGGCCGGCAGTGGGTGCGGCGATTGAACCCAAATCTTTTGCATATACAGTTTGATAATAAATCTTATCTTCACAATTCGGCTCTCTTTTTATATAGGGAGGAAGGGGCGTTTTTCCTATTCTTTCCAGGATAGAAAATAAATTCCCATTGCCATTGAATTTGATAAGAGAGGGAGAGATAATTTCTCCTTTAAGGATTCCAAAATCAAGGATTTTTCCCTCTTTTATTTTCTTTCTTGGCTTTGCTAATATCTCCCAGATATTCTTTTCTTTTTCTCTTATCAAAAGGATGTCTATTCCATCTTTAATAAGCCTTGCAGGAAATACCTTTGTTTTATTAAGCACAAGAGAGTCTTTGGGAGAGAGAATATTTACAATATCAAAGAATTTAAGATGCTCTATTTTTTGCCTTTTTTTATCAAAGAAAAGCATCTTACATTTCCCCCTTTCTTTTATTGGCTCCTGGGCAATAAAAGAGCGGGGAAGGGAATAAGAGAAATCACCAAGATTCATAAAAAAATTTTAAAGCCTTTAAAAATTTATGTCAAGTAATAGGGGAAAATTGCCGATATATAAGATGAAATGTTTATTGATAGTTTATCTGCAAAAACAATTGAGCTGGCAAAGAAAGGGCTAGATTCTGCTACACTTAGGCACAATGTTATCTCAAACAATATTGCCAATGTGAATACACCAGGCTTTAAAAGGCAATCTGTTGTTTTTGAAGATGCTCTAAAGAAAAACAAGCTCTCTGCAAAGAGGCTAAATCCAAAGCATATTCCATTTTCCTATGAAAAGAATGAAAATTCTTCCAGAATTATTACAGAAAATGATACAATATATAGGAATGATGGAAATAATGTTGACATAGATAAAGAGATGGAAGACCTAGTAAAGAATGCAATTTATTACAATGCAATAGCAACCAGGCTGGCAAAGAAGTTTAGCCTGCTTAAGCTGGTTGCCCAAGGAGGGAGATAATGTTAACCGGTGGATTGTTTAGGGGAATAGATGCATCGGCATCTGGAATGTCGGCTGAGAAATTAAGGATGGATATTATCTCAGAAAACATTGCCAATGCCAATACAACAAGGACACCTGAGGGAGGTCCATACAAAAGGAGATTTCCCATATTTACACCAAGAAGACAAGAGCCATTATTCAACCTGCCATTTATTAAGCCTCCCATAACCATTGAACCGGGTAATGGCGTCAGAGTTTTAAGGATAGAGGAGGATAAAACACCTCCTAAGTTAAAGTATGAACCAGGCCATCCAGATGCTGATGAAAATGGCTATGTGGCATATCCAAATATAAACCTTGCCACAGAGATGATAAATTTAATCACAGCCGCGCGTGCATATGAGGCAAATGTTACAGCAGCAAGAAATGCCAAGCAGATGATGATGAAGGCATTGGAAATATGAATAAGTCAAGAGTCAGGAGCCTGGAGTCAGAGAGACAAAAAGGAAGGTAGAAATAATGGAAGTTGATTTATTTTCTTTATTACCAGAGCCAAGTGTTCAACCAAAGATTGAGACCAAAAAGGATAAAAATGGATTATTTGACCTTGTACTTTCTGGTTTAAAGGAGACAAATCGGCTAGAAAACAATGCAGATAAGCTTACCCAAGACCTTGTATTGGGAAAGCTTGAGAATATCCATGACCTTATGATTGCCACTGAGAAGGCAGAAATAGCCCTTAATTTTACAATGGCAATCAGGAATCAAGCTTTGCGTGCCTACCAGGAAATTATGGGAATGGGGAGGTAAGTTAATCTGCCTTATCTCTTCTTTGTTTGACAAAAAATCAAAGATTTGTCATAATAAAGATGAATGGAAAAAGAGATTTACGATTATGATTTTAGAAATCCACCACGGCTAACCAAGGATAATCTCATTAGCTTAAAGACAATTTATGAGGGGTTTTCTAAAAAAACAGGGGCTTGGCTTTCCAATAGATCAGGAGAAGAGGTTACCATAGAAACAGAGGATTCTTTACAGACAGATTACTCAAGCTTTATCGCAAAATATCCATATCCAACAATACTCGGTTTAATTTCCCAAGCTCCACTTACATCCCTTTCTATAATCTGGCTAAAACCAAGCCTTGCTTTTTACCTCATTGATAAATTTTTGGGGGGAAAGGGAGAAAGCATTGAAATAGATAGGGAGATAACAAGCGTTGAGAGGGAGATTCTTAAAAAAGTGCTGGATGAGCTTATAAGTTTCCTTAAACAGGCATGGGCCAGGGTTTGTGAGATAGATTTTAAATTAGAGGACATAGCAACAAACCCCCTTTCTCTTAAGGCTATATCTCCAAACGAGATTATCCTAAAAACGGGTTTTAAAATAAAAATAAAGGAAAGGGAAGAAAATTTTTCTTTATGCCTTCCATTCATAAGCATTGAACCATACCTTGATAGACTAACCACAAAACCAAAGGAGGAAAAGAAAACAAAAGAAATGACTTCTACAACAATTGGGCTTATCTCCCTTTCCGTGGTTGCCCTTCTTGGGAAGACAAAATTAACAATAAAGGAGGTCTTAAATCTCTCTTGCGGTGATGTCCTAAAGCTTCCCACCAGAGTTTCTGATGGTGTTGTCTTGTGTGTAGGAGGAAAGGAAAGATTTATTGCCACCCCTGGCATATCAGGAGGAAATATGGCTGTCCAGATAAAGAAGGTTCTGAAGGAGGAAAAAAACGAATAGGCTTGATAGAATAAAAGACCCAGAAGACCTTAAAGGTTTAAACCTTAATGAGCTTAAAGAATTAGCAGAAGAGATAAGGGAGCTAATCATAGAAACCACATCAAAAACAGGTGGGCATTTAGCCTCCTCCCTGGGTGTGGTTGAGCTTACCCTTGCCCTTCATTATGTCTTCTCATTTTCAAAGGACAGGCTAATTTGGGATGTTGGTCATCAAAGCTATGCCCATAAAATATTGACCGGAAGAGCTGATAAATTCCACACCCTGCGTCAGCTGGGTGGAATATCAGGCTTTCCAAAAACTCTTGAGAGCATCTATGATGCATTTGATACCGGGCATGCCTCTACATCCATTTCTCTTGCTCTGGGAATGGCGATTGCTAGAGACCTTAAGAAAGAAAACAAAAAAATTGTTGCCGTAATCGGCGATGGTGCGATGGGTGGTGGATTAAGCTTTGAGGCGTTAAACTATGCCGGGGCTGAAAAGAGAGACCTTCTGGTTATCTTAAATAGCAATGAGATGTCCATATCAGAGACCGTGGGCAGCCTTTCTAAATACCTTAATAAGCTTATCACCCTCCCTATTTATATGAAGTTTAGGGAGGATATGAACTCTCTTATAAAAAGGCTTCCCTTGGGGAAAAAGGCAATTAAGATTTCCCATAAAATTGAGGAGGGGATAAAGGCAATGATTGTCCCTGGCATTCTCTTTGAAGAGCTTGGCTTTAGATACATTGGACCAATAGATGGCCACAATATTTCTCTTTTGATAAAAACCCTAAAAAACATAAAGGAGCAAAAAGGACCTATTCTTCTTCATATTATTACAAAAAAGGGAAAGGGTTATAAAATGGCTGAGGAAAATCCAGAATTATTCCACGGAAGCTCCCCATTTGAGATTAAAACAGGAAAACCCTTAATGAAACAAGAGCAAAAGACATATTCACAAGCCTTTGGTGAGATTATATTAGCCCTGGCAAAAGAGGACAGGAGGGTTGTGGTTATAACCGCGGCAATGGTTTCGGGGTGTGGCATTTCAAATTTCTTTAAAGAGCTTCCTGAGAGAGCATTTGATGTTGGAATCTGCGAGGAACATGCGGTTACAATGGCAGGGGCTATGGCAAAGGAAGGGCTTAAGCCATTTGTCTGCATTTACTCAACATTCCTACAGCGTGCTTATGACCAGATAATCCATGATGTCTGCCTTCAAAATCTACCGGTTGTTTTTATGGTTGACCGAGCTGGGATTGTGGGTGAGGATGGAGAGACCCATCAGGGGCTATTTGATCTTTCATACCTTTCATCCTGCCCAAATATGGTTTTATCCTCACCAAGAAATTTAAATGAATTAGGGAGGCTTGTAAAAACAGCCCTTAATTACAATGGCCCATTTGCCATTCGCTATCCAAAGGGACTTGATAAATTTGATTATGATTTAAGTCTTCCTCCCTTTGCTATAGGAGAGGGAGAGCTTTTGGAAGAAGGAAAAAACTGCCTTATCCTTGCTACTGGCTGTATGGTAGACATTGCAATGGAGGCTATTGCTTTGTTAAAAAAAGAGAGGCTTTCTTTATCCCTTATAAATTGCAGATTTATAAAGCCCCTTCCCGAAGATCTTATTCTTAAAAACATAAGGCGGAAGATAATTACCATTGAAGACCATAATGTCTCTTGTGGTTTTGGGTCGGCTGTTTCTAAGCTTTTATCTGATAAAAATGTAATGGTTTATTCCCTAGGTCTTCCCGATAAATTTATTGAGCAGGGAAAAAGAAATGAGCTTTTGGAAAAATATGGGCTTTCTTCACAAGGCATTGCACATTCCATAAGAAAGATATGTGTTTAGCGATTAGCCTTTTTAAAGAAGAAAAAAAATTTACAAATTAAAGGCTAATGATCAAAGGCTAAACATATACCTTTACTATATCTCTATAGATCATCTCTGCTAGCCCTAAGCTTCCATTTTGTGCTATACTCTTTGCATATTCATCATAGAGCATATCGGTAAAGATCTCCTCTCCTTGCCCGCCATCAATAAAGCCTGATTTATCAATTGTTTTCCTTAATCCCTCAAGGAGTTTTGAAATAAATATTGCCTCAAACTCAACACAGGCAGACCTTAATTTCTTTTGATCTGCCTGTGTCTTGTAGAGGTTTAATGGATAAGATTCTATCTTCATTACTTCTTTCCTTTCTTTTCCTTCTTTTCCTTCTTATCCTTCTTTGGCTTCTTTGTTTTCTTCTCCTTCATCTTTTTCACCCCCTTACATTATTATAATTTCAGCAAATAATGCACCTGCCTCCTTCATTGCCTGAAGGATAGAGATAATGTCAGATGGATTTGCCCCAATAGCATTTAATGATGAAACAATCTCTGAGACGCTTATTCCCTCCTTCATCAAAATAACGCTTCCCTCTTTCTTCCCCTTTTCCTCTCCCTCTATAACAACCGAGAGGTTTCCATGCGATATAGCACATTTTGAAATCCTTATCTCTTCTCCCATTACAATGGTTCCCGTCCTTTCATTTATTACAATCTTTGCCTTGCAATCTGGCTTTACAGATAGGTTTTGGATAATTGAGATAAAGGATACAGGGTCGTTTTTAAAATCCTCTGGAATCTCTATCTCAATAAGGGATGGGTCAATTGCCTTTGCTATATTTCCAAGATGGAGGTTTATTGCATCTACTATGGATGAGGCGCTGGTAAAATCTGGGTTTTTAAGGTATAGAGATATTGTTTTGCTTTTAAATATCTCATCGATAACCTCCCTTTCAATTATCGCACCATCGGTTATCCTTGCTACCGTTGGATGTGTTTTTGTTAATCTTCCCATTGATATTGGTCCTTGGGCAATGGCATAGACAATGCCATCAGGACCAATTAAGGGTGTCTGGATAAGGATTCCGCCAGATAGGTCTTTACAATCACCAATGGATGATATGGTAATGCTAATCTTACTTCCTGCTCTGGCAAAGGGTGGAAGCTCGGCAGAGACCATAACAGCCGCTACATTCTTTACCTTCATCTTTGTCTTATCAACATATATCCCAAAATTGGCAAGCATATTGGCAATAGAATTGGCGGTAAAAAATGTCCCTTTAGAATCACCTGTTCCATTTAAGCCTACAATAAGGCCATAGCCAATTATCTGGTTCGTGGTCATCCCTTTAATATTTGTAATCTCCTTTATCCTTACTGCTGGCATTGCAAAAACACCAAATAAGCCAATAGCCAATAGCCAATAGCCAATAGCCTTAAGCCTTACATTCCGCATTCCACACTCCGCATTCCGCATTTTTAAAATATCCACCCGAAAAGCTTTTGGAATATTCTTACTCCGATAAATGGCTTTTCTTTGCTTGAAACCTTAACCTCTCCCCTATATTCAATCTTTGCATCTGCCAGATATGTTGAAAGGACAACATTATTTGGATCAATATCCTCTGGCCTTGCAATACCAGAGACATAGACAACTTGCTCTTCATTATCTATGCGAACCCTCTTTTCTCCCTCTACTAATAGATTCCCATTTGGCATAACCTTTAAAACAGAGGCAGTAACCTTTGCCTGGATAGAGCCAGCCTTTGATGTAGCACCCGATCTTTTATACTTACTTTCTCCTTTTAGACCAAGCTTTGGGATAAAATCTAATTTACCTGTGCCTTGTGGAACACCTATCTCTAAATCCTTATCGCGCTTGGAGGATGACATATCCTGTGCCTTTGCAGATTCCACAATCACAACGGTAATGAGATCGCCTATCCTTGCGGCTTTATGGTCTGAAAATATGCTTTTTTCAAAGCCCTCAAGCCACAAGCTCTCGGCAAAACAGACAACAGACAACAGACAACAGACAACAGACAACAGACAACAGGCCTTTACATTCCGCATTCCGCATTCCGCATTCCGCATTTATTTCACCTCCACTGTCCCCTTTTCTACAACAAATCCTTTAATTATCTTATTTGATGCAAGATTTCTAATAGAAATCTCCTTTCCCTTATAACCGGTTGATATAGCCATTCCCTTTGTTTTTATAGAAAATCCATTGCCATTCTTTAGGAGAGAAACAATATCGCCAAAATGGATTAAAGGAGGTTCTTTAATATAATGTGAAAGGATTATACCTCCTTCTTGGATTCTCCTTCCTACCTCCTTTCCAACAATTTTTTCATTTTCTGTAATATACCCAGATATGCTTGTTATTTCTCTCTCTTCTTTTTTTATCATATCCTCTGTGATAATGTCTTTTGTGTTTAATGGCTTTGCCGCAACAAATACATCCTGAAATTTTCTTATTCTAAAGGATTGCTTTATCCTTTTTTCCTCCTTTCCATCAAGTAAGATTTTTATCTCAACCAAGGCATTTCGGTATGAAATACTAGGATTTGCCTCTAATCTAAGGTTTCCATCCGGAAGGGAGAGGTCGGAAATCTTCCTTTCTTCAATCTCAATCCTTCCATCATTAACAAGGCTTTCTATCTTTTCTTTTGAAACCCTCATTATCTCATCTCCCGAAAGAATCTGAGCAGAAACATTAAAAGCGATAAATAGCCAATAGCCAATAGCTTTGACTCTTGACTCTTGACTCTTGACTCCCGACTCCTTCATCATCTCTTTAAGGTGGTTACCACACCCAGCATAGAATCTGCTGTCTGGATTGCCTTTGAGCTAAATTCATATGCCCTCTGGGCAACAATCATCCTAACCATTTCCTCTACTACATTAACATTTGACATCTCGATAAATCCCTGGGCAATCCTTCCAAATCCACCTTCACCCGGTGTTCCGGTTAAAGGCTCACCTGAGGCAGCGGTTTGTTTTAAGATGTTTTTACCCATAGCTGATAAGCCACCAGGATTGACAAAGCGGACAAGCTCTATCTTTCCAATCTCCTCTGGTGTCTTCATATCCCCTCCCATTATGGCAAATACAGAGCCATCCTCCATAATGGATATATCTGTTGCATCTTCAGGAATGGTTATCTCAGGTTGTAAGATATAGCCATTTGCATTTACAATTCTTCCCTCAGAATCCTTTGAGAATACTCCATCCCTGGTATAACCTATCTCGCCATTTGGAAGGAGAACCTGGAAGAATCCAGGGCCCTCAATGGCAAGATCCAATGGATTCTTTGTCTCCTCAAGCGAGCCAGGCAAATGAATCTTTTGTGTCCCGGCTACCTTTACACCATGGCCAACCTGTATGCCACTTGGTATTTTTCCTCCACCTGTAATGGGTGTTCCCGGAAGCCTCAATGTGGCATAAAGGAGGTCTTCAAACTCTGCCCTATCCCTTTTATAGCCTGTTGTATTCACATTTGCCAGGTTATTGGCTATTACATCAAGGTGAAATTGCTGGGCATTCATTCCCGTTGCCGCTGTCCATAAACTTCTTTCCATCTTATACCTCCTATGCTAATCTTCCAAGGTCATTTATAGACCTTGAAAGAAGCTCATCATATGTTAAGGCAACCTTTTGGTTTGCCTCATATAATCTTTGAACCTCAATCATCCTCACCATTTCCAAAACAGGTTCGCAATTTGAAGCCTCAAGAAAGCCTTGTTTTACCTCAAAAAAGGCATTTTTTGGCACCTCCTCTGTCTTAAATAATGTATCGCCAATCTTGTTAAGATTATTCTTATTTTCAAAATCTACTATTTTAAGCTTCGCTATTTCGTTGCTACCAACCATTATTGTTCCATCACTTGTTACGGTAAAATTTGGATCTTGTATTTGAATGGGTGTATTAAGGATTGATAAAACCCTATGTTTTGACAGGGTGATTAAAAATCCATCTTTGTCTAATGTAAATGCCCCATTCCTTGTATACATTTCGCCGTTTGGTGTTTCCACAGCAAAAAAGCCATCGCCATTTATTGCTAGGTCAAGAGGATTTTCTGTATACTTTATTGCTCCTTGGGTATATATGGTTGCTACATCAGCAATTCCAACACCCTTTGGTAATTCTCCCACATAAGGTGTAGGATCAGATGTTCCTATGGGTGTTTCTATAATCTCATCATAAAGCCTATTTATCTTAAATGAACCAAATTCTTCAAAAACCATCTCATCCCTCTTGTATCCAGATGTTTCCACATTTGCCAGATTATTTGCTATTGTCTCAATACTCCCCCACAAGCTATTCATCCCCATTGCGCTAAAGTAAATTCCCCTTTCCATTTCACTTAATATATCGGAAAAATAGAAAAAATACTTAAGAAAAAAATTGACAAAATTGGTTTGTAAAATGTAAAATCTTAAAATGGGCTAGAAGAAGATTTTAATTGTTGATGATGATATAGATATCAGCGAGATAATCAAAACCATTCTTGAGATGGAAGGCTATGAGGTTACAATTGCTTATGATGGAATGTCTGCCCTTGATATCTCTTACCAAAAAAAGCCCGATCTTGTCCTGCTTGATATTATGATGCCTGGGATGGATGGCTGGGATGTTTTAAAAAGGCTTAAAGCCTGTAGAAAAACATTGCACATTCCGGTTGCTATGGTTACCGCAAGGATAAATCCAGAGGAAAAAATAAAGGCATTTAAAGAAGGTGCAGAGGAATTTATTACAAAGCCCCTTCATATAGATGATTTCTTAAGAAGGATAAATAGACTTTTTCACAAGGAAGAGGAGGAAAGAAAAAAATATATGCTTCTCCTTGCTTAAATGTTAAGCCTAATTGAAGGAAAAACCCCTGAGATAAGAAGGCTTTTTGATCTAAAAGGGCTTCTTTATGATAAAGATTATGAAGAAAAAGCATTGGATTTTCCCCTCTATTATATGTATAGAGACCTTTCTCAAAATGAAGGGGATAGAGAAAAAATAAAAGCCCATAATTTAAGGTATGATATTACCATTATCCCTCCCAATATGCTGGGATGTGAATATGTAAAAACAGCAGGTCATTTTCACCCAAATTTTGCTAATAGCAATCTTTCCTATCCAGAAATCTATGAAGTATTAGAGGGAAGGGCAATATATCTCATGCAAAAGGATGATTTCTCTGATGTCTATTTTGTTAGCGCATCTTCTGGTGATAAGGTTATTATTCCTCCAAATTATGGACATATCACCATAAACAAAGAAAAAGAGAGGCTTGTGATGGGAAATTGGGTCTCTTCTTTATTTTCCTCTATTTATGGACCAATAAGGGAAAAGGGAGGAGGTGCTTATTTTCTTACAATTGATGGCTGGATAAAAAATGAAAGATACGAAAACCACCCTCCCTTAAGAAACCTTCCTTGTCCCGATTACAAAGATATAAAAAAGGGCATTCCTATGTATAGCCTGGTTGATAACCTCTCTCTCCTTAAATTCCTCTCCTCTCCCGATTGACAATACCCCTGTGGTAATTTATAATTTAAGCTAATTTAAAGTTTTAGTTTTTAAAAATGGGTGAATGGATTGGAATAGATAGAAGGGCAAGGAGGTCTTATGGTTTTGAAGAGGTGGCCATTGTCCCGGGAAAAATAACTATTGACCCTGATTATGTTGACACAAGCTGGGAAATAGGAAAAGCTAAATTTCAAATTCCCATAATTGCCTCTGGGATGGATGGTGTAATGGATGTCAAAATGGCAGCTCTTATGACAAAGCTTGGTGGATTTGGCGTGCTTAACCTTGAAGGGATACAAACAAGATACGAAAACCCCGAATCTGCCATTGAAATGATTGTAAATGCAGACCCTGATGATGCAACAAATATCCTTCAAAAGGTATATGAAGAGCCAATAAAAGAAGCCCTTATTGGAAAAAGGATAAGCGAAATAAAGAAACAAGGGGGTTTTGCTTGTGTTTCATCTATTCCACAAAGGGCAGAAAGGTTTGGGAAAATTGCTAAAGAAGCAGGGGCAGATATGTTTGTTATCCAGGCAACCGTAACCACGGTTAAGTATATCTCAGGAGAAAAACCCTCTTTGAATTTTTCAAAGCTAAAGAAGGAGCTTGATCTTCCAATTGTGGTGGGAAATTGCGTGGGATACGATACCGCACTTGAGATTATGGAAACAGGGATTGACGGAATTCTTGTAGGTGTAGGACCTGGTGCTGCCTGCACAACTAGGGGTGTGCTTGGTGTAGGTGTTCCCCAGATTACATCAACTGTTGATTGTGCAGCTGCTCGGGATTTTTATTACAAAAAAAGTGCTAGGTATGTTCCCATAATCACAGATGGCGGAATGAGGATTGGAGGGGAGATTTGTAAGGCATTTGCCGCAGGGGCTGATGCGGTAATGATTGGCTCTGCTTTTAGTAAGGCATCTGAGGCACCAGGCAAAGGCTATCATTGGGGAATGGCAACACCACATAGAAACCTTCCAAGGGGGACAAGGATAAAAACAGGCATAAGTGGTTCTTTAGAACAAATCCTTTATGGACCAGCCCATTTAGACGATGGCTCACAAAATCTTATCGGAGCCCTCAAGACAGCAATGGGTATCTGTGGAGCAAAGAATATCAAGGAGATGCAGAATGCAGAGCTTATAATTGCTCCCTCTGTCCAGACAGAGGGAAAGATATTCCAGCAAGTCCAGAGGATTGGAATGGGAAGATGAAAAATAGTGCACCAGCCACCAGGCACCAACTTCTGGTGCTCTTATTATGAGGGAGACAATTGTTATTCTTGATTTTGGCTCACAATATACCCAGCTCATTGCAAGAAGGATAAGGGAGCTTAAGGTATTCTCAATAATTCTTCCCTATAACACACCTGCTGAACATCTTAAAAAATATAACTTAAAAGGGATAATTCTCTCAGGAGGACCAGCCTCTGTCTATATCCAGGGTGCACCCTCGGCCGATGTTAAAATATTTAACCTTGGTGTTCCTATACTTGGAATATGCTATGGGATGCAATGGATTACTTACACCCTAGGAGGAAAGGTTCGCAGGGCACAAAAACAGGAATATGGCTCCTCTGAGCTTATTGTGGCTGAATTTTATGATCTATTCTGGGGTCTTCCCTCTACCATGGAGGTCTGGATGAGCCACGGCGATATAATTGATGAGCTTCCCGATGGATTTGAGGTAATTGGACTTACCACAAATTCGCCAAATGCTGCGATAAGGAATGCAGAAAAACGCATCTATGGCCTTCAATTCCATCCTGAGGTAGCCCATACGCCTTGCGGAATTGACATACTTGCGAATTTTTTATATGACAGGGTATGTGAATGCACACCGGATTGGCTCATTGAAAATTTTATCACAGAAAAGATAGAAGAGATAAAAAGCACAGTAAATAGAGGAAAGGTAATCTGTGGCCTCTCGGGAGGCGTTGATTCCTCAACCGCCGCTGTTCTTACCTATAGGGCAATTTCCGAAAATCTTACCTGCATCTTTGTAAATAATGGGCTTTTGAGAAAGGATGAGCCTGAGAGGATAATAAATATATTTCAAAAAAATTTCAATATCCCCCTTATCTATGTTGATGCAAAGGAGGAATTTTTAAAAGTCCTTTCTAATGTAGTTGACCCTGAGGAAAAAAGGAGAAGAATTGGTCATAAATTTATCGAGGTATTTGAGAGGGAGGCTCGTAAGATTGAGGGTGCTTCCTGGCTTGTTCAGGGAACCCTATATCCAGATGTAATTGAAAGCACAAGTGTTAAAGGGCCATCAGCCACCATAAAGACACATCATAATGTTGGTGGTCTTCCCTTAGAGATGAACCTTAAGCTTATTGAGCCATTTAGGGAACTATTTAAGGATGAGGTTCGCCAGATTGCCATATCCTTAGGTCTTCCCGATGAGATAGTATGGAGACAGCCATTTCCAGGCCCTGGGCTTGCTATTAGGATAATTGGTGAGGTTACAGAGAAAAATATAGAAATATTACAAGAGGCAGACCATATAGTTCATCAGGAGATAGAGAGAAATGGGCTATACCATAAAATATGGCAGTCATTTGCTGTTTTGCTCCCTGTGAAAACCGTAGGTGTAATGGGAGACGAAAGGACATATGGGAATGTCATTTGTATAAGGGCGGTTGTTTCACAAGACGGTATGACCGCAGATTGGGCAGAAATTCCCCATCATGTTTTAGGAAAGATGGCAACAAGGATTGTAAATGAGGTTCCTTATGTGAATAGGGTTGTCTATGACATTACCTCAAAACCACCGGGAACCATTGAGTGGGAGTAAAAGAATTGTTTAGCTTTAGCTAAACAGGGACACTATTCCTCGCCAAAGACCTCTGCTTCAAAGACCTCAAATTGGCAATCCCTTTTCCAGGCATCAGAAGGAAGACCTGCCTTTAAAGAAAGGTGGGTTAATGTCTCCTCCAATGTCCATTTTTGTTCAGGAGCTACCTGGGGGAGAAAAACTGCAGACCTTCCAGCCTTTGAAAGGATAACCCCATGCTTTCCAAGGATAATCTCTGTGTAAGTTCCTATTTTCTTTGGTGCAGTTAAAACAGAAAGTTCAATCTTAAGAGAGGGAAGCTCTGAATATGTGACTTGGGGAAATCTGTAATCAGAAACAGCAGCGCTTATTGCATTATCAATAACCGCCTGATACAATGGCTTTATGGGAAGAATATAGCCAATACAACCACGGAGATGTCCCTCCTTTGTATGGAGGGTAACGAACACCCCAGATTTTTTCAGCATCTTTGCATTCCCTTCTTTAAAATCTGGTATCTTTCCATCCTTAAGATAGGAATTCAAGGTTTCCCTTGCCATAAAAAGAAGCCTCTTTTTTTCATCCTTTGTAAAAATGCCCTCTTTATAAAAGCAGATAGAACCATACCCCACAACCCTGTTCTTTTCTCCATAGGTCGTATCTCCACTATTGTAGTAGATTATCTCCTTTGCTTTATCTACTCCAAGCAATTTCATTGTT
The DNA here is from genome assembly GCA_040756715.1 of bacterium. Taxonomy (NCBI): domain Bacteria; species bacterium. The sequence goes on along the minus strand of JBFLYE010000186.1, from coordinate 4,501 downwards.
TTAAGAAAAACAAGGAGAGGATAGAATCCACAAAGGTAGGTGGAAAGACCTGGAATCCCAGAGGAATAAACATTCATCTCAGCCTCAATTATCCCCTTTTCATCAAAATTGACAATCTTTTCTATTGTTTCTTGATCAACCCTTTTTGCATCATCGTATCCTGGGAAATGCGAAAGGTCAGATGAGGCAACAAGCAATGTTTCATCATCCATAACCTTTGATAGAGCAATGGCAAGATTAGACAAAATCCTTTCATCACCAGAAACAAGAATAGGAACAATCTCTCCCTTTGGCATGATTGTCTGGATAAATGGAATCTGCACCTCAATAGAATGCTCCCTTGCTTCTGCTTGAGGAAGATATGATACATCCTTATCAAGTTCCATTATCTTTTCTACCATCCCTTTGTTAATGGGCATACTCCCAAGGGGTGTCTCATATCCATCAAAGGAGGAGATTACAGGTTTATCAATAGGATATTGATGGGAAACTCCAAGGATAATAACTGTTTTGTAATCCTCCCCTTCTAGCTGCTTATACCCCCATCCTGCACAAAGACCTGAAAAAACATAGCCTGCATGGGGAGAGACAAGCCCCCTTACTTTAGGAGGGATTGTCCTTGTTGCTTTTTCTAGAAATTCCTCTACCATTTTCCGACAGCTGTCACCTTCCGGATAAAAAGCCCCAGAAACCGCAGCTTTTCTTATCTTCATAACCACCTCCTTCTCATTTGCTCTACAGCATGAGATAAAACTTAAAGCTAGCAAAAATAATAAAAGAATCCTCACACCATATATTTTATCACAATAAAGGGTTTTTGTAAAACTAAATTTTTGTATGTGTTTAGCTTAAGTGAGAATAAAAAAGAAGGGCTAAACAGGTATAGAAATCGCAATTGTTTAGCTAAACACATACATAATTTGCCTTTTCTTTTGCAATTTCCCTTACCATTATTGGGATTATTTCAAATAAATCACCAACAATTCCATAGGTGGCAACATCAAATATGGGAGCTTGAGGGTCTTTGTTTATCGCAACAATGCAATCAGAGGCTCTCATTCCAACCAGGTGCTGGATTGCACCAGAAATTCCACAGGCAATATATAACTTACAAGAAACCGTCTTTCCTGTTTGACCAACTTGGTGAAGGTGGGAAATCCAGCCAGCATCAACCGCAGCACGCGAAGCACCTAATGCTGCTCCTAAGCAATCGGCAAGCTCTTTTATAATCTTAATGTTTTCGGGCTTTCCTATACCCCTTCCAAAAGAAACAATTATCTCACTATCTTCAATCTTTTTAGAACCGAGCTCTTCTTTTCTTATCTCAATCCGTTTTTCTCTAATTTCAGAAGCTGAAATATTTGGTGCAATCTTTATAACCTCTCCCTTTCTTTCACAATTAGGTTCCATCTTTTTCATTACCCTTGGCCTTACTGTGGCTATTTTGGGCAGGGTCTTTGTGGTTATCTCTGCCATAATATTTCCGCCAAATGCAGGCCTTATCTGGTAAAATTTGCCATCTTCTATTTTTAGCTCTGTGCAATCTGCGGTAAGCCCTGTTTTTAGCCTTGCCGCAAGCCTTGGAGCCAAAGACCTTCCAATTGCTGTTCCTCCTATAAGGATAATCTCTGGCATTTTTTCTTTAATTATCTCAGCCAATATTTTTGAATAGATGTTTGAATAATAGGAAAGGTTTGGGTTTTCAACTAGAAAAACAAAATCCGCACCATTTTCAATAAGGGGATTAGAAAGGCCTTCTATTTTATCCCCTAAACAAATGGCTGATACATTTTGGGAAAGCCTTTTTGCAGAGGATAATAGCTCAAAGGAGACAGGGTTTATTTCTCCATCCTCTTGCTCGATAAATACCCAAATATTATTTTCTTTTAATCCAACGACCTCTTCTTTTTCTATTTTTATTGCCTTTGGCTTACAGGCATTAAGGCACATAGAGCAAAGGTTGCACCCATCCTTTATAAAGGCTTTTTTCTCTTTTATCTCAATTAACCCAAAAGGGCAGGCCTTTATACACTTCCCACAACCGGTGCAAAGCTCTGGAATAATTTTAATCATCACCTTATTTTGCATTTTGACTTTTGCATTTTGCATTGTATTTATCCATTGCCTTTTTTATCCCGTTTTTTGCAATCATAAAACAAGCATCAGCTGCCATATTACAAGCATCCTCAAGCATCTTTTCTTCCTCTTTATGAGGAGGAGAGAGAACATAATCCCTTCCATTCCCTGTTGGCTTTCCAATCCCTATTCTTATCCTTAAAAAATCATCCCTTCCAAAGCTATGGATTATGGATAAAATGCCCCTATGACCAGCTGATTGACCTCCTTTTTTTATCTTTATTCTTCCTGGGGTAATATCCATATCATCGTGAATGACAATCATTGCATCTGGATTTAATTTTTTATATATAGAGAAAATAGGGCCTCCACTCTCATTCATAAAACAAAGGGGCTTTGCTAGGGCTACATCTATACCCTCTATTTTTCCAAATCCTATAAGACAATTATCTTCCTTTTTTAGCCCTATCTTTGTTTTTGTGCTTAAAAGGTCAATTGCCTTAAATCCCAAATTATGTCTTGTGTCTTTATAGGAAGGCTCTGGATTTCCTAATCCTACAAAAAGAATCATTGGTGCTACGCCTCTTTTACTCTTCTACTTCCTCTTCCTCTTTCTTCCCCTTCTTAATAACCTCTGGCTCTGCTAATTCTTCTTTTATCTCTGTAGGTGGTGCCTCTACCTTTGGAGGAATAACAGAAAACACAATTTTTTCTTTATCCTCAAGAATTTCTATTCCTTCATATTCCGGGAAATCTTTTATGTGAAGTATATCACCTATTTTTAGGTCTTCTACATTCACATCAATTGCCTCTGGTATGCTTTGTGCAGGGCATTTTATATTAAGTTCATAGACAAGCTGTTCAAGAACCCCTCCCTCCTTTACACCTTGCGGAGTTCCCATTGCCCTTATTCCAACCTTAACCTCTATCTTCTCTTTTAAGCCAACCCTCATAAAATCTAGGTGGATAATTTCATTCTTTAAAGGGTTTATTTGCTTTTCCTTTACAATTGCATATTCTTTTTTTCTTCCTATTACCAGAGAAAATAGGGGGCTTTTTCCCTTGTGTAATATAGAGAGAAATTCCCTTTTTGAAAGATAGATGGGAAGGTTTGGTTTATCTTGTCCATATATAATCCCTGGAATAAATCCATTCCTCCTTAGTTTGTTAATCTCTCCTTTTGTCCCTATTTTTCTTTCTTCTACCTTTAATTCTTCCATAATTAGTCAAACAAGGAGCTTATAGAGGTTTCCTCATTTGTCCTCTTTATAGCCTCTCCAAAAAGCCTTGCCACCGATAAAACCCTTATCTTTTTGCATTTTAGCTTCTTAATAGGAATTGTATTACAAACAATAACCTCTTCTATCTCTCCTCCTTCCAATCTTTCCTGTGCTCTCCCCGAAAGAATAGGATGGGTAACCGCACAACAGACAGAGATAGCTCCTGCTTTTTTCAGAGCAGATGCTGCATTTACCACGGTTCCTCCTGTATCAATTAAATCATCAAAGATAACAACATTTTTAGAAGAAACATCACCAATCACATTTAAAACCTCTGATTTATTCTTCTCTGGCCTCCTTTTATCAATAATGCCTAGCCCTGCATCAAGCCTCTTTGCAATTGCCCTTGCCCTTTCAACACCACCTGTATCGGGTGAGACAATTACAAGTTCATCAGATTTTTTCTTGAGATATTCAATAATAATAGGGGATGAAAAAAGATGGTCTACGGGAATGTCAAAAAAGCCTTGAATCTGTCCTGCATGTAAATCCATGGTTAATATCCTTGAGGCACCCGCTGTGGTAATAAGATTTGCGGCAAGCTTTGATGTAATAGGAACCCTTGGCTCAACCTTTCTATCCTGCCTTCCATAGCCAAAATATGGGATAACCGCGGTAATTCTTCTTGCAGAAGACCTCTTTAGGGCATCTATGATAATTAAAAGCTCCATAAGATTTGCATTTGTAGGAGGCGAGGTTGGCTGAATTACATATACATCAGCACCCCTTACATTTTCCTTTATCTTTACATATGTCTCACCATCTGCAAAATCTGATACCTCTATCTCTGAAAGGGGAATTCCAAGATAGCTGCTTATCTCCTCTGCCAATGGCTTATTTGCCCTTCCAGAAAAAATCCTTATATTTTCCATAAGGAGAAAATTTTAATAAATTCCCTTCTTCAAAGTCAAGGTTTTAATTTTGAAGGTCCTTTTGTTATGTCAAGAATTTCTCCTTTTTCTTAAAACCCTTTTTTATCTCAAATATTTGTACGTGTTTAGCTATAGTATCTTCCATCACTTAGTGCAAAAATAGATAGGGTGTGTTTATCTGTTAAAAATTCATCCACCTTTTAAGAAATTTTGAATTCTAAATTTTGAATTTTGAATTGAAGGTTTAAGTTTTATAAAATTTTTTCCCTTTTA
>JBFLYE010000185.1 GCA_040756715.1 bacterium | reverse complement strand
AATAATAAGCCTTGGATGTCTCAAGGGGATTTTCTTTTTCTTTCTTATAAGAGCTGCTAAACCCATCATTATCCATAAAAGATGGGTTATTGAAAATAAAGAGAGATTGAATTGTGCCTGAATAAGATAGCCAAGGATGGACGAGGCAATAGGGATTGTGTATTGTTTCTCCTTATAAGATACGGCTATTTTAAAAATAAGGGCAAGGATAATTATCCAAAAAATAAATGCAATTATTCCCCTGGTTGCTAGAATATCCAAAAATTCATTGTGTGATTTGTCAGCCAGAATGTATGCACCCTTGTATTGAGAAATAAATTCATCGGGAAGCTTCTTTATAAATGCAGGGTGTAGGCATTCAGGGCCTGTTCCAAACAATGGGTGTTTTAAAAATACATTAAAGCTTCCCTTATAAAGCCCTATTCTTGCTTTGTCTTTTCCTACATCCTTTATTCTTTTAATTATTGGAATAGAAAAGATAAAAGAGGGGATAATGAGAATGCTTGCAATTACCAAAAGATGCTTTTTTTGTGGCTTTAAAAAAATAAAGAAAAAGGCAAGTTCAAAGAAAAGCCCAATAAATGTTGCCCTTGTCTTTGTGAACAAAAGGGATACAAGGACAATTGCAAGAAGGATAAGCCAATGGTATTTTTTCTCCTTAAGATAGAATGAGAGGATAATAGGAATAGACATTAAAACATAGCAAGCAAAAAAATTTGGGTTTCCAAATGTGGATATCGGCCTCTCTTTTCCTGTTCCTGATGGGATGATATAGAAACCAAAATGCTGTAAAATTCCATAAAGAGCTGAAATCCCTGATGCTATCATAACAGCATAGAGAATTGTTTTCGGCTTTTCTACATTTGATGAGAGAAAGAAAAGGAGGATATAACAAAGGAGGGTATTTATTCCATCATACCTTCTATAGATGCCAAATATGGAAAGCCAGGGAGAAAGGGAGAAAATGGTTGAGATAATATTTGCTAAAAGATAAAGGAAAATAAATACCTCAAGCAAGCCAAAGCTAATCAATACAAATTTTCTTTTTGTCCAATCCCTTACAAAGAAAACAAAGGAAAGGATGGAGAGAGAAAAAAGTATAGCAAGCTTTGGAATATCATAAAGAGCCTCAAGGTTTGGGTCAAAAACAAGGGCAACCCCAATTATAAGAAAGGCTAAAATCCTTGCTGCCACTTTTCCAAATACATCTTAAGGCTTAAGTCATTTTTAGAAGCTTGGTCTACAAGGTCTTTCCTTCCCATTTTAATAAGCCCTGTGGCAGATGCAACCTTTACAACCATCTCTTTATCAAAAAGGCCTTCTTTTAATGGCAAGATTACCCTTTCATCCTTTATCATAGAGAGAGAAATCGCAGATTGCATCCTCAACAAATAATCGCTATCATTCTTTAATATAAAGGCAAAAGAGGAAATAGCCTTCCTGCTTTCTATGGCAGCCAATATCTGAAGGTAGATAACCCTTGCAAACCTGTGCCTTTTTTTATCCAAAGAGGATGTTATAAGATAAGAAGCACCTGGGCTTCCAATAAATGTAAGCTGGAATATAGCCTTCTTTGATTCTTTTATTGCTTTCTCTGGGCTTTCACTATTTCTTGCAATTTTGTCTATTTCTTCAATCCTTCTCTTAATTTCCTCAATGACCTCCTTTTTTACAGGTATTTCCCTTTGTCTCTTTATCACCCTTTGAAACCATACCCAGAAGCCAAGGATAAAAACGAAAAAAAAGATAACCAGGGGTAGTTTTTTTTTCATAACTTGTATGTGTTTAGAAATTATACCCAATGAGAAATTCTAAATCCATAAGCACAAACTAAAAATGTCCAATAAAAATTTGATTTTATTTGTCATTGCACACCGGGATTTATTAGATGGACTTTATGATTTATAGTTAATTCCATAACGCTTTACAAAATGTATGTGTTTAGATAATCTTAAGGAAAACTTTATAAAATTATGAATTTTGAATGTTGAATTTTGAATTA
>JBFLYE010000184.1 GCA_040756715.1 bacterium | reverse complement strand
AAGTTTTATAAAATTTTTTCCCTTTTAATTCAAAATTCAACATTCAAAATTCATAATTTTATAAAGTTTTCCTTAAGATTATCTAAACACATACATTTTGTAAAGCGTTATGGAATTAACTATAATCCCTTCTTTATTAAACGCCCTAAATATCCCTAAATAATCAAGCATTCTTCAATTCCTCTAATAAGGTTGTATGGTTATCTCTTTTTTTAACCCCAGTTTCAAGGACAAGTTCTTTAAACTTAACATTACAGCTATAGCCTGTAACCCCATATCAAAAACCTCAATCCCCATTACTTTTGGGAAAGTTCACGGTTATGACTTAGACTTGGTCTTCCCTATACCCGCTAAGCCCCGAAACAAATAGTTACTCCCTCATAGGCATCACCTCCTCTATTTCCTTTATAAAGCCTTCGGCATCAGCAATCTGTTTTTCTGCATCCTCTTTTGAGACAGCGACAAAATCTTCATAATCACTATCTTCTCGCATCTCTTTGGCAGAAGCCAATTTCTTTCCCGCCTCTTTATTTAATACCCCTGTTTTTACAAAATGCTGGTTAAATAAAGAAATCACCCCTGAGTGCTTACTACTATCCAATTTCTTTGTAGATAGTAATGCCCTTGCAGCAGAAAGCATTGCATAATAAGAGCGAGAGATTGAATCCCTGTATTGACCATTCTCATAAAGCAACCTTGCGGATACAAGCTTTTCTTTAGCACTTTCCAATCTATATTTAGCCAATTCATTATTCATAACTTTATTCCTTCCCTCTCTATGTGTTCAATAAAAGGTGAAGCAATTGCTTTATTTACCTGATATTCCTTAATGGACATAATTCTGGGAGAAAGCATCAACTCATACCAAGGGTCTACCTCAAACATAATATCAAAGATTTTCTCCCTTACCGCAGGGGATTTTTCATTAACCACAATAAGAAGATCAATATCAGATTCTTTGTTAAAATCTCCCCTTGCCTTTGAGCCAAATAACTCTATAGAAACAATATTATCTGCCAAAGAATCCTTTATTTTTTCAGCAAATCTTTCTATTGCCTTTTCCATTTTTTCTTATAAAGAAATTATAAATAATTGAGGTACCGCAATATTTTCAGTATGCATATTACCTTAAAAAATTTTATCAAAAATTACAATTGAAATAAAGGAAAAAATTTTGATTTTTTAAAATTTAAGAGAAAAATTAAAGAAAAAAATAAAATTTGCCCTTTTGATTTAGATTTTTTACCGGCAATTACCTTTACTTATTCAATACCTTCTCTTTGATAGTCCAAGGAGAACAATGGTTAAGAATAGCATCCCATTGAGCTATCTGAATACTAACACCCATACTAGCAAATATCCATCTGTTGTTCTCGTTTCCTCTCATCCAGCACCTTTCTAACTCAAATATATCTTTAACAATTCCTTGCATAGGTTCTACATAGATTGAACGCTTCTGATATTCTTTTTTAACATCAGGACAAGAGAGGATTTTTACCATTTCTTCTCTTTTGGGATTTCTTATCCTATTGTTGTTGTTACTTTTAACCCTTCGTTTCTTAAGGAGATGTGATTAAGAATATACCTCTTTCTTCTTGCATCTTGAAAAATAGCTTTGTGCTATCTGCCTTGCCATAAACACCTTTTTAACCCCCTCTAATTTTTCTGTTTCTATCCACATTTTTTTAGCCTCATGAGCACTATTAGGTATCCATTTAAACATTCCTAAAAATGGCTTTTTATGTGTTACGAGACTGAAAACGCTATGTTCATAAACCCATCTATCATAGTGGCTTTTACTTAAATGTTGCTTCTTTATCAATCCCCCTTAATCCTTTGGGAATAATTCCTTGCTTTTTCTGCTTCTTGTACCATACAGGACCTAATGCTTTGTTTAGCATTTTATCGACACTTACTTCATCTATTGAAAAATTCTTCAGGAAACATAGAAGAGACAAATCCTGGAGTTTTTCCTTTCCTCAAAGCAGATTTTTTTAAACGATATCTCATTGTAGTTTCTGGAATCACCTTATAACCCAAATCTCCTCCCATAACATCCCAATGGTCTTTTACAAACCGATGTAGCTCCAGATAGCTTTTAATTTTCTGTTTAACCGATAAAAGGGCAATAAACATTATTAACCATTCAGGATATGAAAATTTAAGACCACCTTCTCCATTTCTAATAGGTTCTTAGAAATCCTGTTTTCTTTAAAAATTCCCGAAAATATCTTCTCGTTTCAACTATCCATTTTCCATTAATCTTTTGTATCTTGTCCATATGTGCCACCCCCTTAAACCTAAGATAGGTTATGACGCAGGGTTTATCGGCATTTTATTGGATTAACTTAAGTAAAATATTGCGACCCCTCAAATAATTTAAAACAGGTTGTCAATTACCCCACTCACACTTTTTAAGATTTAGTATGTGTTTAGCGATTAGCTTTTGGCTATTAGCTACTAACTAAACACATACGTTAAATTTACTTTCAAACTCCCCAAACTCCTAAACTCCATTTAACCAATAGCAACCGGCTTTCTTTCAAAAAGCCGATCTATTTCCCTTCTCATCTCTTCATAAAGCCCTTCAAGCCTAACCATACGTTCTGAAAAATCAAGCTTTGTTTCAATCTTTCCCAATTGTTCTGTTATAGAGTGAAATTCTTTAAAGATAAGATCAAAGCGCTTATCCATCTGCTCCTGCATTTCGGCAAATCGCCTATCCATCTGCTCAAAGCGCTTATCCATCTGGTCAAGCCTAACCCCTAATTCCTTAACCTCTACTTGCAAAGCCTTTAATTCAGGAACAAGGAGCTCCTGGATAGCCTTTCTTAATCCCTCAACAAATCCATTTTTCCTTCCTCCCTTGTTTTGTTCTATATTTCCAATAATCTCCCACATAATATAGATTACCGGATATAAATTACCGGGTTTGTTTCTGTATCCTTCCAATCATAGGGATGTTTATTTGAATAAGTAATGGTTGCCGGAAAGGTCTCTGTTCCTGCACTCTTTTCTATATACTCCATAACATAAGGTAGTCATTGCCATTATCAAAATAATCTTTTTCATTTATACTTATAGTTAATTCCATAACGCTTTACAAAATGTATGGGTTTAGATAATCTTAAGGA
>JBFLYE010000183.1 GCA_040756715.1 bacterium | reverse complement strand
CCCGTAGGGCTGGTATTTCAAGGTTTATCAATATCTCAAGTTCATCGATATATGCAGGCGTAAGGGATAGATTGCTTTCCGAAGATATGCCCCTTTCGCCTCCCCATCCATACGGCGTAGGAAAGCTTGCCGGCGAGCATTATGCAAGGATATATTATGAGCTATATGGCTTGCCTTTTGTTACCTTGAGGTATTTTTCGGTCTATGGGCCGCGTCAACTGGGAGATATTGATAAGGCAGGGGTGATTGCCAAGTTTATCTATTGTGCCTTTTCCTATAAACCCCTTACCATCTATGGAAATGGTGAACAGAAAAGAAATTTTACCTATGTCTCTGATGTTACTGACCTTACCATAAAGGCATCAGAGGTTGATAGTGCTATAGGAAAGACAATAAACCTTGCCAACCCTAATGAGGTTTCTATAAATTATCTTGTGGAAATTATTAAAAAGATTTTGGGGGAAGAACTAAAGATAGAATATCTTCCTCCCATTAAAGGGGACCCTCCCAGAAACCCGGCAGACATATCAAGGCTTAAAGAAGTGCTTGGTGCCTCCTTAAAGGTCAACTTTGAAGAGGGAATAAGAAGAACAATAGATTGGTATCAATCTACAATCCGAAATTGAAATGTATGTAATTATCATTGGCTGTGGAAGGGTAGGAAGCGAGCTTGCCTTGCTTCTTTCAAAGGAGGGCCATAATGTGGTTGTTATGGACAAAAATCCAGAGGCATTCTCAAAGCTGGGAGGAGGATTTAATGGGATAACCGTAGAAGGATCTGGGTTTAATTTGGATGACCTAAAAGAAGCTGGGATTGAAAGGGCTGATGCTATTGCTTGTGTCTCTGATCGGGATAATGCTAATATTATCGCTGCCCAGGTGGCAAAGAAGCTCTTTGGGATAAAGAAGGTTATCGCAAGGATTTATGATCCAAAGAGGGAGGAAACATATGAGGAGCTTGGCCTTGATGTGATTGGAGGAACAACCCTCATTGCCAAGCTTATTAAGGACAAGCTTATACACCCCCATTTTATTCATCATTCATTCTTAAGGGATGATGCAATGTTTATAGAGATAGAGGTAAGCGAGGAGCTTGCCAAAGAGAAAATAGAGAAAATAGAGAAAAAGGAAAAAATAGAGGTTGTTGCTATAATGAGACAAAAGGAGATAATCAAGCCAGATAAAGAGGATAGACCAAAAATGGGAGATATCCTTGTCGGAATAAAAAGAGAAGAATGATGCTGATGCTAGTAGGCTGCTCTGGTGCTAGTAGGATGCTCTAATGTATATCATCATTGTTGGGGGAGGAAAGGTTGGTTTTCATTTGAGCAATATGCTTGCTAAGAACAAAAATGAGGTTTCTCTTGTTGAAAAGAACAAAGCCCTAGCCAGTGAACTTGCAGAGAAGCTTTCTGGTATTCTTGTTATCCACGGAGATGGTTGTGAATCCCAAACCCTTAAGGATGCAGGGGCAGAGAGGGCTGATGTTATTGTTGCAGCAACAGGAAGCGATGAAGACAACCTTGTTATTTCTCAGCTTGCAAAGGAGATATTTAATATTCCAAGAACCGTGGCAAGGGTAAATGACCCAAAGAATGAGCACATATTTAACCAGCTTGGCGTTGACATTTCCATAAACTCAACCTCCATCATTACAAAGATAATTGAGGAAGAGGCATCAATGGATGATTTTATGGATCTTCTTACATTCAAGAAGGGAAATCTTTCCATTGTAAGGGTTGATCTTAGTGAAGAATCACCAGCAAAAGGCAGGCTTATTGAAGGGCTTTCCCTTCCAAAAAACACGGCAATTGTGGCTATTCTTAGAAAAAATGAGGTTATTTCTCCGAATCCAAAGGTAATGTTAGAGGCTGGTGATGATGTTATTGCTATTGGCCCAATTGAAAAAGAGGAAGACCTCCTTAAGGCATTGCTGGGAGAGGTAGACTTAGAATAATTTAGAATTTTTAGGCTAATGGCTAAATGATGATTAAACTTGGGTTAATTGGATGTGGTGCGATTGGTTCTTGTATTGCGAAGGCAATTTTAAATATTCCTTCCCTTTCTTTAGTATGCCTTTGTGACCAAAATAAAGAAAGGGCAGAAAAAACAGCCTCTCTTTTTCCAAAGAAACCAGAGATTGTTGATATTCCAGAGGTTGTAAAGAAAGCAGACCTTATCATCGAAGCATCTTCTATAAAGGTTGTAAAGGAGGTTCTTCCATTGGTTATTTCGGAAAAAAAAGACCTAATGGTAATGAGCGTTGGTGGATTGTTAGGAGAGGAAAAATTGCTTAAAAGGGCAGAAGATAAAGGGATAAAAATCTATGTTCCATCTGGAGCAATCGCAGGAATTGATGGGTTAAAGGGAGCTTTATTAGGAAATATTGAAAAAGTCATCTTAAAGACAAGAAAGCCTCCCAAAGGGCTTTTGGGGGCTCCATATATTGAAGAAAAGGGCATAGATCTTTTGAATATTAAAGATAAGACAAGAATATTTAAAGGCACAGCCTTTGATGCGATAAAGGGATTTCCAGCCAATGTAAATGTTTCTGCCACATTAAGCCTTGCTGGAATAGGAGAGGATAAGACAGAGGTTGAAATAATAGCAGATCCGAAGAGCAATAAGAATATCCATGAGATTTTGATAATTGGAGATTTTGGAAGGATAAATATAAGGTGCGAAAATCTTCCCTCAAAAGACAATCCAAAGACAAGCTACCTTGCTTCTTTATCTGCTATTGCAACATTAAAATCCATTCTCGCCTCTTTGAAAATAGGAACATAACAGAGTCTTAAGAGCCAGAGAGTCAAAGGGTCAGAGATCAAGGGTTTGTAGAGTTAATAACTTTTTAGACTCGTTAGACTCTTAAGACCCTTAAAGGGAGGGCTTTAAACCTTCCATTGCCCTTCTTACCTTTTCCCTTCCCAAGGTAAGCTCTGTGACAAATTTATCTATGGTTTCAATGATTTCAACATCCTGGGTATAGGAATAAATAGCAGAGGGTCCTGTTCCCATCCGGTCAAGGATTTTTTGCTCAACAAGGTTATCAAGCTCCTTTTCAACAACGGCTATATCCCTTCCTATCCACCTGGCAATATTCCTTGCTACATCCATGGCAAACTGATTTCTATGGAAGAAGAGGATAATTTCTGTCCTTACCATAGATTCAGCAATTCCCTCTAAAAACCTTCCGATGTTCTCTGTCATAATTTAATTATAAAACATAAATTTAAATTTTGCAACCTTTAAATTTGAATAATAAACAAATAACCAATAAAAAAGCAACCAGGCTTATAATTCCTCCCTTATAAAATGAGCTGGGTTTATAGCGAAAAACAACCTCATATTTCCCTTTCTTTAAAAATACAGCCCTAAATGCACAATTTGCATAATAAACCTTCACCTCTGACTCTTGACTCTTGACTCTTGACTCTTGACTCTTAATATACGCCTTCCACCCTGGGTAATGTGAATCAGAAAGAAACAAAAAGCCATTTTCTTTCATCTCACAGGCTATTTTTACATAATCTGTTTTATATTCCTCTATCTTGCAGGATGAGTCAAAAATAGAAAATGAGCCAGAAGGGGCCTCTTCCTCCAATATTACCTCATACCTTGGGTCAAATTCATCCTTTAGAATCTCATCAATTATTGTATTGGGATCATAGATTTTTTTGCAGCAGGGAACAAGAAATGCCCTTGGGAAAACATTGTTATTCCGATAAACCTTAACCGATGGTAAATCCCAATCCATTTTAATCTCCTTTACCAGCTCAATTGCTTTACTAGAAAGGGAAAAACAGGAGACAAGGTATTTTACATTAAGGAGGCTTAAAAGCTTTATGGTATTATCAGGAACAATGCCTGTCCAATTTGATGACGAAAGAATAAAACCGCCTCCTAATGCCATTTCAAAGATAAATGGCCTTAAGGGAAAGAGGGTAAGATAAACCCCGGGGCTTGAAAGATGATAAATTGCATTTGTGTTTACAGATAGGGTTTCTCTATTTTGAAGATGCCAATTTTTGTTTTTAAGCCAGCCGTATTTGTAATAGAGGGTATTTCTGCTTATTATGCTTCCAATAGAATAGACCCTAAATATATCTTTATCGCTTTTAAGGAATTTTACAACCTCTGGGATTTTCTTCCAATCTTTCATTAAAACGCAGGGGTTATGATGTGCTCCAAATTTATATAAATCAAGGAAGGTAATAATAATTACAACGATATAAGCGATTGTTTTCATAGAAAAATTTTTTATCTTCTCTAAAATAAGCTGAATCCCAAACCCAGCAAGTATTGCTAAGGAAAAATCTACCAGGAGCAAAAACCGATTGGGAAACCTATAGCTTGAAAAAGGGGACATTTTAAGAAGAAACAAGAAAGGGCTATATTTTCCAAAGGAGAGAAGGAGAAAGAAGAAAAAAGAGGTGCCGAAGAATAAAATATACCTATTTTTTCTTATCCAAAACAGGGAAAGAAAAGAGGCAATTAAAGGAAGAATTCCAATATAGCCTGTATTCTCCCAGAAAAGGCTATTCCATTCTGTTTTATATGTAGCTAATGCCGGGTCTCCATAAAAATATGGAAGGACAAAGTTTATAAGCTCCTTTGGGTGAAATGGAAATCTCTCTAGCTCATGGATTGCCTCTCCAAGCCTCCTTCCAGAATGTTTAAGCAATTCAAAGGTTGGAAAAAGCTGACAAGCAGAAAGGGAAAAACCTATGATGAGGATGAGGGGAATAAATAAAAGCTTAAGGAATAAAGGGAGGAATTTTCTTTTCTTCTTTTTTCTCTCCTCTAAACATATAATGATAAAGCGAAAGAAAAAATAAAGGGACAAGGCAAAATTTGTATAGACCATAATCTGGGGATGGCCTGAAAATACCTGCAAAGAAAGGATAATTCCACCTGTGATGGCAAAATAAAGTCTTCCTTCTTGAATAAACCTCTCTGCAAAATAAAAAAGAAATGGAAAAAAAGAGGCTGTCATCAAATTAGATGGATGTTTAAGGTGGGTTATAAGATAACCAGAGAATGTAAAGGATATTGAGGATAAAACGGATGGGAAAAATTTCAAGCCAATTGTCTGGCAGAATAAGAATAGGGAAAACCCTGCTATAAAAAATGAGATTATGGTTGTTAAATTATAGGCAGAGAAAGGGTCTAAAATTAAGAAAAAGATAATATTTAATGGATGAAATGCACCAATTTCTCCTTCACTTAATATTGGTATTCCAGATAGGACATAAGGACACCATAGGGGAAGAGAAAAATCCTTAAGGCACTCTTCTAGATAGCACTTAAGGGGAAAATAATAATCGGTAAGGTCAGAATAGCCTAGGTCTCCGGTTATCCAGAATCCCCTTAAGGTGGCAGCATCAAAGAAATAAATAAAAACAAAAATTAAGATGAGAATAAAGGCTAAACACATACAAAAATTAAAGCTCTCCCCAATTCTTGCCAATGGATATATTTACCTCTATTGGCACATCAAATTTACCTGCGTTCTTCATAGACTCTATGACAATTGGTGCTATCTTAGATGATTCTTTCTCTGGAATTTCAAACAGAAGCTCATCGTGAACCTGAAGGAGGAGCTTGCAATTAGAGGGAAGGCTTTTATAAACATCAATCATTGCCTTTTTTATCAAATCTGCACAGGTTCCCTGAATGGGCATATTTATCGCCTGTCTTTCTGCAAACTCACGAATTCCTTTATTTTTGCTAAGTATTTCTGGGATGAACCTTTTTCTTTTCCATAGGGTTTCAACATATCCAAGCTCCCTTGCCTTTTGTATTGTTTCCTGGATATACATTAAAACCCCTGGATGGAGGATAAAATACCTATCAATCATCTCCTGTGCATTATTTGGTGATATACCAAGCTCCTTTGATAAGCCATAAGCACTCATTCCATATACTATCCCAAAGTTTATCGTCTTTGCCTGACGCCTCATTTCCTCTGTTATCTTTGAGCTACCATAAATCTCTGATGCTGTATTTGAATGGATGTCCTCACCGGCAATAAATGAGGAAATAAGGGCTTTGTCTTTTGAGATATGGGCAAGGATACGAAGCTCAATTTGTGAATAATCTGCCTTTAGAAATACATTTGAAGAACTAGCCACAAATGCCCTTCTTATTTTTTTTCCAACCTCTGTCCTTATGGGGATATTCTGTAGATTTGGATTGCTTGATGAAAGCCTTCCTGTGGCTGTAATTGTCTGATTAAATGAGGTATGAACCCTTCCATCCTCTCCAATCAGGGGAATAATGCCGTCCGTATAGGTCGATTTAAGCTTTGCAAGCTCCCGATAATCTAGAATAAGCTTTGGTAAGGGATGTAGCTTTGATAGAGAAACAAGAACCTCCTCATCGGTGGATGGCCCGGTTTTTCCCCTTTTTATTATGGGAAGATTTAGCTTTTCAAATAGAATAAAGGAAAGCTGTTTTGGTGAGTTTAGATTAAATTCTCCCGCAAAGCTATATATCTTTTCACTTAAAAGAGAGATTTTCTCATTTAGCTCACCGCCAAATTCTACAAGGTATTTCTTATCAACCATTATCCCAGAAGCTTCCATCTCGGAAAGGACATTTACCAGAGGCATCTCCAATTCCTCAAATACTCCAAAAAGACCTTCTTCCTTTAGCTTTTTTTCCAATTTTCCCTTTAGCTTGAATATGCCCATTGCATCAGGGGTTTCATTGGGAAGGTTTCTTATAAATATATCATCAATGTTCTGCTTTAAGCCTGGGTTAAGAAGATAAGAAGCAATCATAATGTCAAATAAGCCCCCATTTAAATTTATACCCTGTTTTTTAAAAAGGATAATGAGGGATTTTAAGTCAAAGCCTATCTTTTCTATATTTTTATCCTCAAGCAAAGTCTTTGCTTCATCAAAGGAGGAAAAGAAGGAATTAGAACCATCAGAGATAATGAGCTTATTCTCTTTAAGAAATAGAGAAATCCCTTCCTCTGTTGAAATTAAAGAAAATGGCAACATTTCCCTCTCTTTCTCCTCCTTTAAGGACATCTCCTTGATCAATGTTTTAAATTCAAGCTCTAAAAATAAAGAAAGGAGGGATTTTTTATCCATTGTTTTTATCTTAAGGTCGGAAAGTGAAAAATTAAGGGGAAGGTCGTCCTTTAGACAAACAAGCTCTCTACTTAATTCTATCATCCCTTTCTCTTTTTCAATGAGAGTTCTTATCTTTTGCTCTTCAATTATCTCTGGTTTTTTTAGAATATTTTCCAGGCTTTCGTATTTTTTAATAAGCTCAACCCCAGTTTTTTCTCCGATGCCCTTTGCTCCTGGGATATTATCTGAGCTATCGCCAATTAAGGAGAGAAGGTCTAAAATACTTTCTGGAGGAACCCCAAATTTTTCAATGGTTTTTAAAGGGTCAAAGATTGTTTTTTCTATAACCCCTTTCTTACAGCATACCACCCTTGTCTTTTCGGAAATAAGGGAAAACATATCTTTGTCCTGGGTAAGGATAAAAATCTCATCTACATCGTTTTCAAATCTTTTGACACAGGAGGCAATAAGGTCATCTGCCTCATACCCATCAAGGGAGGCAGAAAAACATCCCAAGTGTTTTATTGCCTCAAAAATTAAGGGTATCTGAATATGCATCTCCTCTGGCATCCTCTCTCGATGTGCCTTATATTTTGGATATATATTGTGCCTAAAGGTAGGTGTTTTTGAATCAAAGCAAATACACAGATAATCGGGCATTTCTTCTTTTAAAATTTTAAGGAGCATAATTGTGAAGCCATAAATTGCATTTGTTGGCTCTCCCCTTGATGTTGTAAGGGAAGAAATAGCATAGAATGCTCGATATGCCATTGAATGGCCATCAATGAGATAGAGTTTGCTCATTACATTATAACCATCCTTTCCCTAAGCTCCTTTATCAATGTGCTTACCATCTCCTCAGGGCTTCCAGAAAGTTTCTTTCCCTCTTTTTTAGGAGGGGTGAATATTCTTACCACCTGTGTAGGAGAACCAGGGAGACCACAAAGGTTTTCATCTATTTCAAGCCCTTTCTTTGTTA
This sequence comes from bacterium, assembly GCA_040756715.1. Taxonomy (NCBI): domain Bacteria; species bacterium. Next base: position 1,132 of record JBFLYE010000183.1, on the reverse strand, counting down.
AAATTGGAATTTGCATGGCCTTTGCAAAAAGCTTTCTCTTTAATCCTGCCATCCTTGGCTCATTTATCTGCTTGGTTACTGTGATAAGACAAGGCAAATCAGCTTCTATTATTTCATAAGCCTCATCAAGCTCCCTCTCTGCCCTTATCTTTCCATCCATTATTTCTGGTAGCTTACAGACATAAGAGATATGAGGTATATCAAGCAATTCTGCAATCTCAGGTCCAACCTGTGCTGTATCGCCATCTATAGCCTGCTTTCCACAGATAATCAGGGAAAATCCAAGCTTTTTTATGGCAAAGCTTAAAACCATTGAGGTTGCCAATGTATCAGAGCCGGCAAATGCTTTGTCAGATATGAGGTATGCCTCATCTATGCCCATTGATATTGCCTCCCTTAAGGCTTCGCTTGCTTGGGAAGGACCCATTGTAATGGCAATTGTTTTCCCCCCATATTTTTCTTTAACTTGCAGCCCTGTCTCAATGGCATTTGTATCAAATGGGTTAATTATGGATGGAACACCCTCTCTAATGATGGTATTTGTCTCTGGGTCAATTCTTACTAATGTTGTATCAGGCACCTGCTTTATACAGACAATGATGTTCATTTAGCCTCTATCAAAAGACCCTTAACAAAACTAAAAACCTCATAAGCTATATCACAAGAGCCTCTTGGGCATTTTCCTTATTGGGCAATCCATCAGGTAGACTTCCAATAATGGCATCAGGATGTTGAGAATAAAAACAGGTCTGATTATATATTCCTTCATCCAAAACAATCTCCGCTACCCTTACATCCTCATCAGCTAGTCTCATCCATTCTTTTACAACCTTATTTACTAAAGAGCCGAAGAAAATAATCTTTTAAAATATCCCTCGTTATTATACCAAAAATATGACAAAAAAATCCAAAATAAATTTGCTCTATAAGTGACTGCCTCTCTGTACATGGTATCCATTTTTATCCCATACAAGGGATCTTTCTAATTCATCTAATATGGGTGGAGAGATTTATAGTTAATTCCATAACGCTTTACAAAATGTATGTGTTTAGATAATCTTAAGGAAAACTTTATAAAATTATGAATTTTGAATGTTGAATTTTGAATTAAAAGGGAAAAAATTTTATAAAA
>JBFLYE010000182.1 GCA_040756715.1 bacterium | reverse complement strand
GATGATTTTGACATTCCCTGCCTATTGTAGCTTAACCAAACAGGATATTGAGGAGATAAGGAAGATTGTAAAAGAAGAAATTCAGCATGTAGATAAACGGATAGATGGGTTAGATAAACGGATAGATGACCTTGATAATAAAATGAGCCAAAGGATAGATGATATGAATACAGGTCTAAATGCAAGGATAGATTCCTTACAAAACCTTCTTTATGTCATTCTAGCTGGTATCTTTGGCTTGGTTGGCTTTGTCCTCTGGGATAGAAGGTCTGCCCTTGCCCCTGCTGTTAGAAAGGCAAAGGAGCTTGAAGAAAGGGAAGAAAAACTTGAAAGGGTAATTCGCGAATTTTCATTAAAAGAGCCAAGGCTTGCCGAGGTTGTAAGGGCGGTTGGGCTTTAAGTATTGCTTCTGGATAACAAACCCTATTTTTACTTGCCTTTTTGATTAACCGCGATATATAATGGGATTTATGAAAAGGAAGAAATCTAGGCAAGCCAATCAGGATAAAAAAGGCATTTGGATAATTACTCTGGGCAATGCCTTATTGATTGCGGGATTTTTTCTTTATAAAAATATCCCTTTTTCTATCTGGAAGCTCTTTTTTCTTATCTTTTTAGTAAGCAGCTTTGTCTTTCTTAATACCCAATTGCTTAATTTAAACAAAGATATTCCAAAGATTGCAACTTGGCTTATTCTTCTTTTTTTAACCTTTCTTTATATTGCCATCTATTCCTATCTTTCTGTTATCCAATACAATGGGTTCTTTACAGGACATTTTGATCTAGCATATTTTGATCAGATTATTTGGAATGCTCTTCATGGAAGGTTTTTTGATCCTTCCCTATTGGGTTATAATTTCCTTGGTGAGCATTTCTCTCCTATGCTTTTTATCTTTGTTCCATTTTATGCTTTATGGCAAGACCCAAGGATGCTTTTTATCCTACAAAGTCTATTCCTTGGATTAGGAGCAATTCCTATATTCTTGATTGCAAGGGATAAGCTACAACACAACCTTTTAAGTTTATCATTGTCATTTGTTTATCTTCTCCATCCCTTTCTTACAAGGGTAGTTCTTTTTGAATTTTATGAAATTTGCCTGGCTCCTTTCTTTATCTCTCTTTGCTTCTATTTCCTTCAGAGAAGAAATTGGATTGCCTATTTTGTCTTTTTATTTTTTTCTTTAATGATTAAAGAAGAGATTTCACTTATAGTAATGACTTTTGGTATCTATAGTTTCTTTAAAAAAAGCAGAAAGATAGGAGTAGCTACATTTTTATTGGGAATATTTTGGGCTTGTCTCTCGCTAGGTATATTGATTCCTAAGATTAGAGCAGCAACTAGCCATGGATTAGAAAAATCCTATAAACATTTTGGAAGATATGGTGCTTTTGGCTTGACTCCTAAAGAGGCTATAAAAAACCTTGTTTTTAAACCTCATAAGACTTTAATAAAGGCACTTTCCCCATATATTGATAAAAAATTAACTAATCTTTTTGCTCTTATTTTTTCTTCTTCTGTTTTTTCTATTATGGGAATTGAAATATTCTTTTTAGTCCTTCCTGTTGTTCTTCTTCACTTTTTATCTTCTTGGGGTCCTCAATATCTTTTGACTTGGCAATATCCAGCCTCTATTATTCCTTTTACAGTAATTTCATCTACTTATGGCTTGTCTTTTTTATTAAAAAAATTAAAAAATCAGCACCTTCACTTTGGATTCTTTCTTTATTTCTTATCAATAGCTATTCTTTCAAATTACTTTTTTGGCTTAAGGGCTTTAAATCAAAAATCAGGAACTGTCCACCATGCTTTCTCTTATGATTCTACCAACCATAAAACCTTCCTCTCATTTCCAAAAGAGAATCTAATATATTATTACAAGACAAAAGAAGAAAGAAAGATATTTGGGGTGTTAAAAAAGATAATTCCCAAAGAAAGGTCTCTTTCTGTTAAAGATAACCTCCTTGCCCATTTTTCTCATCAGAAAGCCTCTCTTTATTCTTTTCCTAACATTGAAAAGGCAGATTATATAATTATAAATTCTTATGGCATTGACAAATGGGTAGTGTCTTGGGAAAATCCTGAAGAATACAACAGAATTTTAGGTAATATTTGGAAACATAGAGAATTTAAACCATTTTTCGCTCTTTCTATAACTGAAGGAGGAATTGGAATTTTTGGAAAAGAGATTTATAGAGAAGAAATAATCAAAAGGGCAGAGGGTTTAGTAAAGTCTAATCCTTCACAGGAGACATATTGTGTATTAGGATCAATATATTTCTATAGCAACAGGCTTAAAGAGGCAAAAGAAAGTATTATGAATGCTTTAAAGCCTGATCCAAATAATCTTTATGCCAAACAGATGCTTGAGGAATGTAAAAAAGTGATTGACAAGTCATTTTCGCCAAAAATTTTCTCTCCATATCAAAACCTCAAGTAATTGCCCCATAATACATATATTATCCTAAGTTTTGTAGTGCCGACTATCAAAAAATCCCTTGACATATTTGGAAT
>JBFLYE010000181.1 GCA_040756715.1 bacterium | reverse complement strand
GCTCAATACAAAGCAAAGGCAATTATCTTTGGAGGGGTGTCTGATTTAAATGAAGCCTATAAAATCCAGGCAATGGCAAGAAATAAGCCCATAATTGCCTGTGGAAAAATAAGCATTTCAGAGCTCCCCCTATTTTTTGAAAGATGTTCTCTTATTATTGGGAATGATACGGGAATAATCCACCTAGCCTATGGCTTAAATAAAAAAACAATAGTTATTCTTGGCCCTACAACAGTTGAAATGGGCTTTGGTCCTTATAAAACTAGCTCTGCCATAATTGTTGAAAAATCCATTCCTTGCCGTCCCTGTAGCCCACATGGACCCCAAAAATGCCCAAAGGGACACTTTAATTGTATGAAGCTAATTACAGAAAATGATATTACCATTCCTGCGATAAAGATGCTTGGAATTTATAGTTAATTCCACAACGCTTTATAAAATTATGAATTTTGAATGTTGAATTTTGAATTAAAAGGGGAAAAATTTTATAAAACTTAACCTTCAATCCAAAATTCAAAATTTAGAATTCAAAATTTCTTAAACAGCTAAACACATACGAATTATGGTTACATTATGCCAAGAGTAATTGGAGGGATTAAGAAGAAAGCAGAAATTCCAGGCCCAAGCTTAAAAACCAGGCCAATCCTTGCCAGGGTAAAAAAATCCCTATTTTCATCAATAGAGCCAAAGCTAAAGGGAGCATATTTCCTTGACCTTTATGCCGGGACAGGCGCTTGTGGCATTGAGGCATTATCAAAAGGGGCAAGCTATTGTGTTTTTGTGGAAAGGGATAGGGAACAGGCAAAGAAAATAAGGGAGGTTTTAAAAAGGCTTAAAATGGATAATGCAAGGGTTATTACAGCAAATGTTTTCTCTTTGAAGCTAAAGGATTCCTTTGACATTATCTTTCTTGGCCCTCCCTATAGAGATTTCCTTGTAAATAAAACGCTTTATCTAATAGATAAAAAAGCAATGCTAAAAGATGATGGAATGCTCATCGCCCAGCATCATAAAAAGGAGAAGATAGAAGAAAAAATTGGCTCTTTTGTTTTAGAAAGGCAAAAATCCTTTGGCGAAACAATGCTTTCTTTTTATGTAAAATCCGGAGTTTGGGATAACAGCTTCTCACAGAGCTCCCGTAATTTTTTTATAATCCTTTGAAAATAAAAGACTTACGATAATGAAACAAAAAACTTTGTAACATATTGATTTACAAGCACTTAAGATTAAAATTTGCTAAATTTTTACAGAAACGCCTGAGAGTAGTTTTTTTATTTTATTCCCCTAGAAAATCCTTGACACGAGGAGATGTATAAAGATAATCTTTAGGCTATGATAAGGGTATTAAGGAGAAAGGCAAAACCAATATTTTGGGCTTTGATGATAAGCTTTGTGATTGGAACAATATTCATAAGCTGGGGAATGAGACAGACAGGAAGCCAGTATAAAAGCAAAGAGCCTTTGTATGGCTCAATAGATGGAAAGGAGATTACCGAGATTGAGTATAGGGAATCAAAGGGAAGGATAGTAGAAAGGTATAAACAAAGGTTTAAGGATTTTGATGAGTCTATGATTCCTGACCTTGATAAAAGGGCATTGGATGAGGTAATAAAGAGAAAGCTTTTATTCAAAGAGGCAAAGAAGATGGGTCTTTCTGTAACAGATAAAGAGGTAATTCAGGCAATGAGACTTTCATTTCCCGATGATGCAACATATCAGCAGGCAAGAAAAGTTTGGAATTCAGCATATTGGAGAGCCAAAGAAAATGAGGTAAGGGATGAGCTTTTAATCTCAAAGATGGAAAGCATTGTTTGTGACCCAATTGATGTTACAAACTTTGAAATTAGGGAGTTTTTTAATGATAATTATAAGCAGGCAGATGTCTCCCATATTCTTATTGATCCAACATTCTATGTTTCTTCTAAAAGGATAAAGGAGCAATATGATGAATTTAAGGATAATTACAAAAAGCCAGGAGACATAAGGGTTCGGCACATCCTTGTTTTTGTTCCTCCAAAGCCAACAAAGGAGCAAGATACGGCAGCGAAAAATAGGATTTCTTCCATTATGCAACAGCTAAGGAGTGGTGCTGATTTTTCCGAGCTTGCCAAGAATAATTCAGATTGCCCCTCAAAGGTTAACGGTGGAGACTTAGGATTTTTTGGCCCAGGAAGGATGGACCCTGATTTTGAAAAGGCCGCTTATGCCTTAGAGCCAGGGAGAATATCCGATATTGTAAAGACAAGATTTGGCTATCATATCATTAAATGCGAAGAGAAAAAGCCCGATGTTCCAAAGACATTAAAAGAGGCAGAAGAAGAGATAAAAAAAGAATTAAGGAATGAAGACGAAGCAATTGGAAGTGCATCAAAAACAGCAGACCTTGTTTTAGAAAAGATAAGAGGCGGAACACTAACATTTGAACAGGGTGTTTCCCTTTATTCCAATGGTAGCTTTTCAAAAAGGTATCAAGGAAGGATTGGAATACTTCCAAAGCTTGTCCTTTCGGGAACCGATACAAAGGAAAACAGGGATTTGCTTGAGAAATTAAACAGCGAGGTAGCCTATGGAAGGTTTATTGCCCCTGAGCTTTCCGAGGTTATCTTCTCTTTAAAGGAAAATGAGGTTTCCACCGTAACAAAAACAGGGTTTGGCTTTCATATCATAAGGGTTAATAAATTCCTGTCATCCGAAGAAAAAAGGTTTAAGGAGGAATATAAAGAAATAAGGGGTTATGCATTAGCTAAAAAGAGGGATAGAATCTTAGGGAATTGGTATGATTGGCTTAAGAAAAAGGGAAAGGTAAGGATAGCAAAATCCTATACCAAATAGCTATCTTAAACTTTGCCAAAGTTTACTGATTTAATCTGTCTCTCTGAATCATTTATGAAAGATGCTATAAATAAACAATATCCTCATTGTGAGATAAAGAAAGAAATAAGAGCATATAATCCCTTAAGTGTCTGGTAAGGAGAAAATTATTTTTTATATGCTCTTTGCCATTTTCTCCTAATTTTTTGGCATATTCTGGACTATTAAGCAACTGTTTTATGGCAAAGGCAGCACCTTCAATGGAATGACATAAAAGACCGGAGTATTTATGCTTTATCTGCAAAGGAATACCACCTACATTGGAAGCTACAACCGCCTTTGCCTTCCACAGGGCCTCGAAATCCTTCCTTAAGAGATTTTTGAACAATTACCTTTTAAAATCTCCCTGTGTAAGCCCTTCCCTCCCTAATATCAATTGCTGGATATATTACCATAAAGTTAAGTATAATAAAATAGATGGATGGCAAGCTTAAGGTATAGTTAATTCCATAACGCTTTACAAAATGTATGTGTTTAGATAATCTTAAGGAAAACTTTATAAAATTATGAATTTTGAATGTTGAATTTTGAAATTTAGAATTCAAAATTTCTTAAAAGGTGGATGAATTTTTAACAGATAAACACAACCCTATCTATTTTTGCACTAAGTAATGGAAGATACTATAGTTGATAGAGGGGGTGAAAGAATTGATATATTTTTATCAAAAAGGCTTAATTTATCAAGGTCAAAGGTAGCATTTTTGATAAAGGAGGGCAAAGTTAAGGTAGATGGAAAATTTATAAAGCCACATCATAAGACAAAAATAGGGGAAAGGATTGAAATTGCCTTTGAAGATACCGCAATTAAGCCAGAAAATGTTCCTTTGGATATTGTCTATGAAGATTCTGATATAATTGTTGTCAATAAGCCAGCGGGTATGATTACCCATCCAACAGCAAAGATAAGGAAGGCGACATTGGTTAATGCCCTCCTTTTTCATACCTCCCTTCCAGATACAGGTAATCCAGATAGACCAGGGATTGTCCACAGGCTTGATAAGGATACATCCGGGCTTATTGTTATAGCAAAAACAAAAGAGGCATACGAAAGATTAGTAAAGATGATAAAAGAGCGCTTTGTTAAGAGAAGGTATCTTGCCTGGGTATTAGGGAGTGTAAAGGAAGATAAGGGAGAAATTTCAATTCCCATTGGAAGGCCAAAAAAAGGAGGGGTGTTGATGAAACCCTATGGGAGGAAGATGAAGAAAGCAAAGACATTTTACAAGGTATTAGAAAGAAGAAAGGATATGTCATTATTAGAGGTTTCCCTTGAAACAGGAAGGACACACCAGATAAGGGTTCATCTGGCAAGCATCCAACACCCTGTAATCGGTGATAAGGCATATGGAAAAAAGACAAGCTTAATCAATCGCTCTTTCCTCCATGCCTTTTCTTTATCTTTTCCCCATCCCATAACAAATAAACCCCTCTCCTTTGTGGTAGAGCCTCCAGAGGATATGCACAATATGTTTAGCCAATCAGAAAATGATTTAGGAATTGGGATTTAGGAATTAGGAATTTGAATCAATTGTTTTAAATCTTAAATCCTAATTCTAAATTCTCCATCTTCTTTCCCCTAATAAATACAACGGTTTTCTGGGAAGGTATATTCACTACCTCTTGTGTTTTTATTATCCTTCCCTTCTTTGGCTTTCTTTGGACAACAGCAAAGCTTCCAAATCCCCTAATTTCAATCCTTTTATTTTCTTTAAGAATCTCTGTTATTGCGGAAAAAATCTTATCTACTATAAGGATTGCGTCATCCTTTTTAAAGCCCAATTTTTCTGCTACTTGCAAACCCAAGTCTTTTTTTGTCATTTTGGAATAACAAGCCCTGCTGAGACAACCATTTTAAAGCCTTCATCAAGAGGGATGTCTAGCTGAATAATCTCATCCTCGCAGGCTAGAATAAAAAAACCAGAGGCAATGCTTAATGGCTTTGGAACATAAATGCTAATAAGCCTTCTTCCAGTAAGCTCGTCTAATTTCTTTCCTGATTTGGCGGTTACAAAACCAATGGCGTACAATCCCTTTCTTGGATATTCAACCAACACAACCCTGGTGAACCCTTCAATTGCCTTATTTAAGATAAAAATATCAACCAGTTGTTTTATCGAGGTATAAAGGCTATTTACCACCGGAAGATTTTTCATTAAACCCTCAATCCAGGTAAATACACCTATTTTCCCTATCTTTGTGGTAATATATCCTGCCGTAAGGATAACAAGAATGGTAATAAAAACCCCAGCAAAAAGGTCAAGAAAACCCGACAAAAATCCATATTTTATTCCTAAAGCCCTAGATATGGGCATACTTAAAAGGCTTCTGGTAATCTTTAAAGAAAAAATAAGAATGCCAATGGTTGCTGCCATAGGGATAACCGCAATCAGCCCTGTAATAAAATATCCTTTTACCTTTGACATTTTAAATTCCTAAATCCTAAATTCTAAATCTTTTATTGCCATTTCTCTGGAACAATAAGGCCTCCTGAGATTACCATTTTAAAGCCTTCATCAACCGGAATATCCAACTTTATCACCTCATCCTCATCTATTAAGACAAAAAAGCCAGAGGCTAGATCAAATGAGTTTGGAAAATAAACATTTATAAGCCTTTTTCCCGTTTCCTTATCCATATCCTCTCCTGACTTGGCGGTTACAAAACCAATGGCGTACAATCCCTTTCTTGGATATTCAACCAACACAACCCTGGTGAACCCTTCAATTGCCTTATTTAGAATAAAGATCTCAACAAGCTGTTTTACTGAGGCATAGAGGTTGTTTATGACAGGAACCCTTCCTACTAAATTTTTTATCCATCCAAATACCCCCCTTTTTCCTAGGTTTGTGGTAATATATCCAGCAATAAGGATAACAAGAATTGTAATGAACACCCCAGAAAAAAAGTCAAGAGGGCCAGATAAAAATCTATATTTTATCCCAAAAGCCCTGGATATGGGCATACTTAAAAGGCTATTTACAACCTTTAAAGAAAGGATAAGGATAGCAATGGTTGCTGCAATAGGGATAACCGCAATCAGCCCTGTAATAAAATATCCCTTTACTCTTGACATCTTAAGCATTTAAAATTATAGTATATGTTTAGGTAGACGAGAAGAAGAAAGGAAGTTAAAATGAAAGAAGGTACGAAATCCGAAGCACGAAACGATATCTAAATTCAAAATTCTAAACATTAGCGTTCGTTCCTCTAAATTATATTGTTTTGAATTTTTAATTTTAGTCATTTGAATTTGTTTTTTTGATTTCGGATTTCATTTGTTCCCTTAAAGCTAAACACATACTAATTATTGAATTTAACAGAGGCTTATTTAAACCGAAAACAATAGGCACATAATATGTAAGGAGAGCCACTAAGCCTGTATAAACCATTCCTGATAAGAGAAATCTTATCACTACATTTAAATTATTTATTGAATAATCAATCACCAGATATGATACACCTGCTAAGCCTGTAAAGCATAATAAAACCAATATCTGGTGTCCCAAATACCTAAAATAAGAGAATCTGAGATACTTGGCATTAAAATATAATTGTATATTAACGGTAATAAATTGTAAAGCAACCATTTTAATTGCTAAACCTAAAGCTCCTGCCTCAAGCCCAAACATATTCGTTGGTGCGAGTAAAATATAGGTTATCGGCAATCCTATTAGCATCATAGTGATACCGATATTACGATATAAAGCAGTCTGATCAGTTGCATAAAACACAGAGCCGCTTAGCTGTCCATAGGTCTGATGGATGGGAAAAAAAGCCATTATAGCAACAGGTAAAATTGCCGCATGATACTTGCTTCCAGCAAAAATATACACAACCTTTGCTGATTGAATGGCAACAAAACATGCGAAATAAGCGGCAATTGAATAAAATAGGGGGATATATTTTCTAAAGAGAATTTTCATCTGCTCTATATTCTTATCTCCATAAGAAATAGAAAATTCCCTCATCAGCAATGGCTGCATTGCCCCGGTAAAAAGGGAACAAAATGCGCCAATCGTATAGGATAATCCATAAAATCCTTGCTCTCTGCTTCCTGCAAATATTTGAAGTAGCCATCTGTCCAATAAACCTACGAGTAAACCCACCAAAGCATATACAAATAATGGATGACTATATGTATAAAATTCTTTGAGATAATTTTTAATCTTGGTAGTATTTATCTTCCACCCTATCTCCTTACATTTGGGCTTAATTATCCACCAAAAGACAAAACCTAAAATAACTGATAAAAATATTTGAGAGTAAAATAGGCTTTCTAAATTCAACCTCCCAAATATATAGAGAAGCCCCAGGATTAAAGTCAAAAATCCGCATTCCAGGGCTTTAACAATCTCTGCCGGAGCTGTCAATCCATAAGCATCAGTAATTTTGGTTAATATCTGGATTAGCCAGGTTAAAATACCAAATAGAGCAGCCAGAAAAACAAAATGTATCGTCTGGTCAGGCCAGATGAATTTAAATAGGGAGGTCTTAAATGCTACGATGGGAAATAGAATTACCAAACCAGCAACAATTGCCATAAAATAGAAATAAAAGGTTATTAAAGCGTAATCTTTTTGCCTTTGAGAAAGCTTTGCATAGAACCCTATAGAAGTGCCCATATCCAAAAAAGCAACAATTTGATGGAAAAAATTTGTCAGGAAGTTAAAATTGCCATAGGTTTGAGGGCCAAGCGCCCGAGGGGTTATAGTGGCAGTGATTAACCCCATCACCATGCTAAAAAGGTTGGCAAATAACTTATAAAAGTATCGTTTTTTAAGTGAATCTTCTTTTGAAAGCAATTTCCTTAGTTGATAAATTGCAAGTTTTAATCATTCTAGAACTGGTTTCATAAGTCCTTTTGTGGGGTATAACTCCTTATAAAACAAGAGCCTCTTGACCCTTATGAAACTGCTTCTACAATATAAATGTAGCGATTAGAATCATTCAAAGATCTATTAAACCATTCTTTATGAACCGCATAAGAAATAAATTCAGAATTAAAACTTGCTTTCCTGGTTTCCTCATCATTTCGCCAATGATGAGGAAACCAGGAAAGCAAGTTT